>NZ_JBHXTO010000014.1:0-117127 GCF_042677425.1 Streptomyces sp. NPDC127119
GCGAGGGTGCGGGGGCGGCGCCCCCGGATCTGTGACGCGAGGCTCGGCCGGTCCGCACAGGCGCCTTCAGGGGCGCGGGGAACTGCGCACCAGGGGTCCGGGGGCGAAGCCCCCGAGGCGGTGACGCGAGGCTCGGCCGGTCCGCGCGGGCGTCAAGGCCGGCGGCCCGTCCGGAACGTGCGGCGGTACGCCTGCGGCGACACCCCGATCGCCGCATGCAGATGCTGCCGCAGCGACGTACCCGTCGCGAACCCCACCTCACCCGCGACCTGATCCACCGCCAGATCGCTGGATTCGAGCAACTGCCGCGCCCGTACGACCCGTTGCTGAACGAGCCAGCGCCCCGGACTCATCCCGACCTCGTCGTTGAAACGGCGCGCGAACGTACGCAGACTCATCCGCGCATGGTCGGCCAGCTCGGCCAGGGTCAGCGGCTCACCGAGCCGTTCCAGCGCCCAGCGCCGGGTCGCCGCCGTGCTCGTCGCCGTCGGTCCGGGCACCGGCTGCTCGATGTACTGCGCCTGGCCGCCGTCACGCCAGGGCGGCACCACGCAGGACCGCGCCACCCGGTTGGCCAGCTCACTGCCGTGGTCCTTGCGCACCAGGTGCAGGCAGACGTCCACCCCGGACGCGGCCCCCGCCGAGGTGAGCAGGGAACCCTCGTCCACGAACAGCACATCGGCGTCGAGGTCCACCTCCGGGAACATCTGCCGGAACAGCCCGGCCAGCTGCCAGTGCGTGGTCGCCCGGCGGCCGACCAGCATGCCGGCCGCCGCCAGCACGAAGGCGCCCGTGCAGATGGAGACGATCCGGGTGCCGGGGCGGATGGCCCGGAGCGCGTCGGCCACCGCCTCGGGAAGGTCGGTGGTCAGGTCGGTCAGCACGAAGGGCGGGATCACCACGGTGTCGGCCGTACGCAGCACTTCGGGCCCGTGCTCGACGGTGATGGAGAAGTCCGCGTTGCTGCGGACCGGCCGCCCGTCCACGGTGCAGGTCAGCACCTCGTACCGGCCCTCGGCGGAGCCGAACACCCGGTTCGGGATGCCGAGTTCGAAGGGGTAGACCCCGTCGAGGGCGAGCACGACGACTCGCTCCACCTGTCCCTCGTACCCCTGGCGGTCGGGGCGTCCGGAGTCCTCCGGCCGCTCCTCGTGCACGGGGCGCCCCCCGCAGTACGTCTGCGCCTGTGTCCGCGTCTGCTTCCCTGTCCGCTGCATGGCACGATCCTATCGAACAATGGCAATCATGCCATTTCCTCGGTCTTCGAAGCCGGGCAGGCTGAGACGCATGAGCACTGCGAACACGATGCGCGCGATCAGTCAGGACGTCCTCGGCGGTCCCGAGGTCCTCAAGGAGGTGGAATTGGAGATCCCTCGGCCGGGTCCCAGCGAAGTACTGGTCAGGGTGCACGCGGCGGGCCTGAACCCGACCGACTGGAAGCACCGGGCGAACGGCAACTTCCTCGGCGAACCACCGTTCGTCCTCGGCTGGGACGTCTCCGGGGTGGTCGAGGCCGTCGGTCTCGGCGTCAGCATCCACCGGCCGGGCGACGAGGTCTTCGGCATGCTGCCCTACCCGTACGGCGTAGGGGCGCACGCCGAATACGTCACCGCGCCCGCGCGGGCCTTCGCCCGCAAGCCGGCCGAGGTCGACCACACACAGGCGGGAGCCGTGCCGCTCGCCGCGCTGACCGCCTGGCAGGCACTGGTCGACACTGCGGACGTCCAGCCGGGGCAGCGGGTGCTGATCCACGCCGCGGCCGGCGGGGTGGGGCACCTGGCCGTCCAGATCGCCAAGGAGCGGGGCGCGTACGTGATCGGTACGGCCAGCTCGGGCAAGCACGAGTTCCTGCGCGGACTGGGCGCCGACGAGCTCGTCGACTACCGGGAGACCGATTTCGCCGAGGCCGTGCGTGACGTCGACGTCGTCCTGGACACGGTCGGGGGCGACTACCGTTCGCGTTCGCTGCGGACGCTGCGTCCGGGCGGGCTGCTGGTGTCGATCCTGCCGTCGGGGTCCCCGGAGCTCGCCGAGGAGGCGGCGGGGCTCGGTGTGCGGGCGGTGGAGATGCTCGTGGAGGCCGATCAGGCCGGGATGAGCGCCATCGCCGGGCTCGTCGCCGCGGGGACGCTGCGCGCCACGGTCGCGGAGGTCTTCCCGTTGGCCGAGGCGGCGAAGGCGCACGCGCTGGGCGATACCGGGCGGACGGTGGGCAAGCTCGTACTCCAGGTGCGGTAGTTCTTCCGGTAGCTCTTCGCAGGGCCCCGCGACATCACCGATGATGTCGCGGGGCCTTCCTGGTGACCCGGGACCCCTGCGGCGGCGTGACCTGCGGGCCGACCCGTCCGGCCGCGCGGTTGCCCGCGTCCGCAGGGCGCTGTGCGCGCACCCGGGGGCGCACCGCGGGGCGCATTGAAGGTGCGGCACGTCTCCTAAATGACAGACATATGTCAATCGAACATGCTGAAATTCCCTCTAACGAGGGTAACTTGCAGGGTGAGGGACGGTGGAGCGGTCTCAAGCTGCGCCACGTCGGCTCTATGCTCACGGAACGACGTCACCCTGGTCCCCGGTGACCCTGTTGGAGGTGATGTCGTCGTGTGCAGCAAACCCGGGCCGCACTCCCCGCACCTGCGCGTGCGCCAAGAGCGCGGACACACCGTGCTGGAATTCCACGGCGAGATCGACATCCTCGCCGCGCTCGACATCATTCCGGCGCTGGACGCGGCGACGGGACTCCCGGCCGCCCAGGTCGTCCTCGACCTGCGGCACATCGAGTTCTTCGACTGCTCCGGCCTGCGTCTGCTGTACCGGGCCCGCCGCCGGGTCCTCGCCCAGGGCGGCACGGTGCACCTGGTCTGCACCCATCCGCTGACCCTGCGCATCCTGCGCGTGACCGAACTGGCGAAGGTCATGCCGCCGCTGTCGAGCATGGACGAGGCCCTGGGGCGCCCGGAGGCCGCCTCGGAGTACTCGTAGAGCCCGGCGCACTCCCGTGCAGTACGCCCGGCGCCCGGCTATTTCAGGATCTTGGTGACCTGGCCCGCGCCGACCGTCCGCCCGCCCTCCCTGATCGCGAACTTCAGCCCCTCCTCCATCGCGATCGGCTGGATCAGCTGGACGTGCATGGTCGTGTTGTCGCCCGGCATGACCATCTCGGTGCCCTTGGGCAGGGTGACGACTCCCGTGACGTCCGTCGTGCGGAAGTAGAACTGCGGCCGGTAGTTGTGGAAGAAGGGCGTGTGCCGGCCGCCCTCGTCCTTCGACAGGATGTACGCCCTCGCCTCGAACTCGGCGTGCGGCGTGACCGAACCCGGCCTGATGACGACCTGTCCGCGCTCGACCTCCTCGCGCTTCACGCCCCGCAGGAGCAGCCCGACGTTCTCCCCGGCCCGGCCCTCGTCGAGCAGCTTGCGGAACATCTCGACGCCCGTGACCGTCGTCTTCGTCTTCTCCTCGTGGATGCCGATGATCTCGACCTCCTGGTTGATCCTCAGCACACCGCGTTCGATGCGGCCGGTGACGACCGTGCCGCGGCCCGTGATGGTGAAGACGTCCTCGATCGGCATCAGGAAGGGCCGGTCCACGTCACGCACCGGCTCGGGCACGAACTCGTCGACGGCGGCGAGGAGTTCGAGCACGGACGCGGTCCACTGCTCGTCGCCCTCCAGGGCCTTGAGCGCGGAGACCCGCACGACCGGGACGTCGTCGCCCGGGAACTCGTACTCGGTGAGCAGGTCGCGCACCTCCAGCTCGACCAGTTCGAGGATCTCCTCGTCGTCGACCATGTCCGTCTTGTTCAGGGCGACGACGATGTACGGGACGCCGACCTGCCGTGCCAGCAGGACGTGTTCCTTGGTCTGCGGCATCGGTCCGTCGGTCGCGGCGACCACGAGGATCGCGCCGTCCATCTGCGCCGCTCCCGTGATCATGTTCTTGATGTAGTCGGCGTGCCCCGGGCAGTCGACGTGCGCGTAGTGCCGCCGCTCCGTCTGGTACTCGACGTGCGCGATGGAGATCGTGATGCCGCGCTGGCGCTCCTCGGGCGCCTTGTCGATCTGCTCGAACGGCGTGTACGGGTTGAGGTCGGGGAACCTGTCGTGCAAGACCTTCGTCACGGCCGCCGTGAGGGTCGTCTTGCCGTGGTCGATGTGACCGATGGTGCCGATGTTGACGTGCGGCTTGGTCCGCTCGAACTTCGCCTTGACCACTGCGAGCCCTCCTGATCACCCGGTGACACGGGCGTGCTCCGCCCGGTCCGCTCCGCTCGGTCCGCTCTCCTCGCCGGTTCGGTACTTACTCGGTACCGCCGTTCGGGCGCCCTGTCCACGCACGGGAAATTCGGTTGCGGCCGACCCACGGGAACGGGCCATCATGCCCATGGACCACTCCCCGACCCGCCTCAGGAGCTCGCATGCGCCGATTCCTCGGAACCCCTCGCCCCCGTCGGACGATCGTTCTTGAGGACTCGACCACACATGAACTCCTGGAACACCGCGCGCTTCTCGCGCACCCGCGACACCCGCACCCTGAACATCGGCATCCTGGCGCACGTCGACGCCGGTAAGACCAGCCTCACCGAGCGGCTGCTCTTCGACGCGGGCGTCATCGACCGGCTCGGCAGCGTCGACGCCGGCGACACCCGCACGGACGACGGCGTGATCGAACGGCAGCGCGGCATCACCATCCGCTCGGCCGTCGCCGCCTTCACCGCCAAGGACGCGTACGTGCACACGGACATGGACGCGGACGTGGGCCGAGCCGGGCACACCGCCGGTGACGTGCAGATCAACCTGATCGACACCCCGGGGCACTCCGACTTCATCGCGGAGGTCGAACGCGCCCTGGAGGTCCTCGACGGAGCGGTCCTGCTGCTGTCCGCCGTGGAGGGCGTGCAGGCCCAGACCCGGGTGCTGATGAAGACCCTGCGCCGGCTCCGGCTGCCGACGCTCGTCTTCGTGAACAAGATCGACCGCGCGGGCGCACGGGAGGAGGGCCTGCTGGACGACATCCGGCGCAGGCTGACCCCGCACATCGTCCCGCTCACGGGGGTCCGCGGCCTCGGCACCGCCCGCGCCAGGGTCGTACCGCGCCCCGTGGACGAGCCGCGTACGGCGGAGACGCTCGCCGACGCCGATCCCGGCATCCTGGCGGCCGTCGTGGACGGACCGCCGCCGACTCCGGACGAACTGCGCGCCGCGCTCGCCGCACGGACCGCCGACGGCTCCCTGCACCCGGTCCTCTTCGGCTCGGCGCTCGGCGGCCAGGGCATCACCGAACTCGTCGAGGCCGTGACCCGGTTGATCCCGGCGCCCGGCCCCGTGGAGGGAGCGGCCCCCGGAAAGGCGTCCGGCACGGTGGAGCCACGCGGCACGGTCTTCGCCGTGCGCACCCGGCCCGACGGCGAGCGCACCGCCTGTCTCCGCCTGTACGAGGGCGAGGTGACGCCTCGTCAGCGGCTCACCCTGCTGCGGCGCGAGGCGGACGGCAGGGAGCGGAAGGTGCCCGGCCGGGCTCTCGGCCTCGACGTCGTGGGCCGGCCGGGACCGCTCACCGCGGGCAACATCGCCACGGTGACCGGCCTGCACGGCGTCCGGGTCGGCGACCGCCTCGGCCGGGCCCCGGACCGCGCCCCGCAGTTCGCCGCCCCCACCCTGGAGACCCTGGTCCGCGCCCGGGAGGCCGGACACGCGGCGGCGCTGCGCACCGCCCTGCTGACCCTGGCCGACCAGGACCCGCTCCTGCACGCGCGCCCGGGGCCGTCCGGCAGCACCGCGCTGCTCCTGTACGGGGAGGTGCAGAAGGAGGTCATCGCCGCGACCCTCGCCCAGGACTTCGGCATCGAGGCCGCGTTCGAGCCGAGCCGGATCCGGTGCCTGGAGCGGCCGGTGGGCACCGGGGAGGCGTACGAGGAGGTCCGGCGGCACGGCCACACCGGGTTCTGGGCGACGGTCGGCCTTCGCGTCGAGCCCGGCCCGCACGGCAGCGGCACGGTCTTCGCGTACGAGACCGAACTCGGCGCCCTGCCCCGCGCGTTCCACCAGGCCGTCGAGGACACCGTGCACGCCACCCTGCTCGACGGCGGCCCGCACGGCTGGCCGGTGACGGACTGCAGGGTCACGCTCGTCCGTTCCGGCTACGTCGCGCCGCTCAGCACGGCGGGCGACTTCCGCGGGCTCACGCCGGTGGTGCTGCACCGCGCTCTGGAGCACGCGCACACACGGGTGTACGAGCCGTACCACTCCTTCGAGGCCGACCTGCCCCTCGACGCGCTCGCCCCCGTCACGGCCCGACTCGCCTCCTGCGGGACGGAGTTCGGCGAGACGACGGGCGGTGGCACCTCGTGGCTGGTCACGGGCCGGTTGCCCGCCCGGCACGTGCGCGACATCGAGCTGCGGCTGCCCGGTCTGACCCACGGCGAGGGCGTCTGGTGGTCACGCCCCTCGGGGGACCGTCCGGTCCGGTGACCGAGGACGGGCCGGGTCCGCGCGGCCCCACGCGACGGACGAGGACGGAAGGAGCGCGTCAACATGCCTGTCTGGCCGGGCATTTGGCGGGCACAAGGAAGGAGGAAGGAGGACGGTCCACATGACGACGTCTCTTAAGCGCGTGCCCGGATGGGCGAAGGTCGTGAGTGCCGTCGTGCTGGTTCTGGCAGTGCTCTTCGCCGGCCTTCGGTGGAGTCTGCTGCCCGGACTGGGCGACGTGTTCGGTGAGGAGACCCATGACCGGACGGGGCCCACGCTCCTCAAGTCCATCCAGGACATCAGCCGTTACGACGCCGCCTCGGGCAACTTCCAGGTGGTGGTGGATCTGGAGAAGGACACCAAGTATCTGCCGGACGCGGTCCGGGGCACCCGCACCCTGTACGTGGGCGCGGGCACCGTCGACTCCTATGTCGACCTCGGAAAGATCCGCGACAAGGATGTGCAGGTCAACGAGGACCGCACATCGGCCACGCTCAGGCTCCCCCACGCGGCCCTGGGCAAGCCGGCACTGGACCCCGACCACTCGTACGCCGTCTCCAAGCAGCGCGGTCTCCTCGACCGGCTCGGCGATGTGTTCTCGGACAACCCGAACGACGAGCGGGCCGTGCAGCGGCTCGCCGCCCGGCACATCGGTGACGCCGCGAAGGACAGCGAGCTGACCGCCCGCGCCGAGGAGAACACCACCAGCATGCTCAAGGGGCTGCTGGGCTCACTCGGGTTCAAGGAGGTGCGTGTGACCTACGGGACCTGAGCCGTCCGAGCCCTCGATCAGGCGCCGCCCGCCAGGTCGGCGCCCCGTACACGACCGCGCCCGCGAGCAGCCGACAAGTGCAGCTCGCGGGCGCATTCGCGTGTCCTGCCCGGACGCTCCCGACGGGCCGGATACAGCGGCATCTTCGACCGATCAAAGGGTATGCGGGTTCCACCACACCGCAGTCCCAAACTGGAGGGTTGCATGGCCCGCGAAGCGCTACGCCCCCGTACCGCCTTTGGTTTCCGCTCGGCGTCACGCTCGGGCCCCGAGAAGACGGACTCCCGCGCCGCGAAACCGCGTCTCCGACTCGGCACGAAGAACGGGCGGCCGTCCTCGAAAGCGCCCCGCAAACCGTCGTCCAAGCCGCCGCGCCCGCCGTCCTCGAAGGCGGTCCGCGAGCGGCGCCGGCCTCCCCTGGTCGTCCGCTTCCTCGTCGTCCTCATCGCCTTCGCCGCGATGGTGGCCTTCGCGGCCGTGCTGGCCAAGCTCACGCTGCAGCCGTCGCCGGCCTCCGAGGCGCTGACGCACAACAACATCCACCCGGGGCGCTCCCTGCGCGCCTATCTCGACCAGCCCGAGTTGCGGGACGCGGTCAAGCAGATCGGTGGCAACATCGTCCTCGGCATCCCCTTCGGCGTGCTGCTGCCGCTGCTGGTGCCCAAGGCGCGCGGCGTCCTGCGGGTGACCCTGCTGACCGCCCTGGCGATGCTGCTGGTCGAGGTGGTGCAGGGCACGTTCATCACCGGACGCGCCTTCGACATCGACGACGTCATCCTCAACACCTCCGGCGCCCTGATCGGATATCTGCTGCTCGGCCGGCGGATGAGCCGCGCCGTGCATCCGCGACGGCGCGAGCGCAAGGCGGCCGCGGCCTGAAGCAGCCAAGGGGCTTGGTCCGTAACGGAGTTGGGGCCTTCCGGGGCTGAGGCGGGGCGTTCGCGGGGTGTGAACAGCTGGTCTGTACCAGAGTCTTGACGCACCCCTTACTTCACTTCTTAAATCAAGAGTCGAAGCGCGCACCCCCCACCTCAGTCGGCTCCTCCCCCACGGGGATCGCCGTACGGAAGGGAGAAGTCGTGGACTCGCCACGCCTGCTCCGCAGATACCTCCTCGCCGCCCTGTCCGCCGCACTCCTCGCGTCCGTCGCGGTCGGACCCGCGCAAGCGGATCCGGTCCGGGCGGCACACGTCCAGGCGGACCCCGCTCCGAGCGCCGCCGCCGCGGTGACGTTCCAGGACACCTTCGACGGTGCCGCCGGTTCGGCCCCCAACTCCTCGAAGTGGCAGATCGAGACCGGCGACAACGTCAACAACCACGAGCGGCAGTACTACACGGCCGGCAACAACAACGCGAAGCTCGACGGCCAGGGCCACCTGGTCATCGAGGCCCGCCGCGAGAACCCGAACAACTACCAGTGCTGGTACGGGCGTTGCGAGTACACCTCGGCCCGCCTCAACACCTCCGGCAAGTTCACCACCACCTACGGACGGGTCGAGGCCCGGCTGAAGGTGCCGCGCGGGCAGGGCATGTGGCCGGCGTTCTGGATGCTGGGCAACGACATCGGACAGGTCGGCTGGCCCAACTCCGGTGAGATCGACATCATGGAGAACGTGGGCTTCGAGCCCGGAACCGTGCACGGCACCCTGCACGGTCCCGGCTACTCCGGCTCCGGCGGCATAGGGGCCGGCTACTCGCTGCCCGGCGGACAGGCCTTCGCCGACGCCTTCCACACCTTCGCGGTCGACTGGTCGCCCGAGCGGGTCACCTGGTCCGTGGACGGCACCGTCTACCAGACCCGCACCCCGGCCGACCTGGGCGGCAGGCAGTGGGTGTTCAACAAGCCGTTCTTCCTGATCCTCAACCTCGCGGTGGGCGGCTACTGGCCGGGCGACCCGGACGGTTCGACCCCCTTCCCCTCGCAGCTCGTCGTGGACGAGGTGAAGGTGACGACGGGTGACAGCTCCGGCGGCGGCTCGGCCATCAGGGGCCTCGCGGGCAAGTGCGTCGACGTGGCGGGCGCGAATCCCGCCAACGGCACGCCCGTCCAGCTCTACGACTGCAACGGCACCGCGGCCCAGCAGTGGAGCGTGGGCTCGGACGGCACCATCCGCGCACTGGGCAAGTGCCTGGACGCCGCCGGGGGTGGCACGGCCGACGGCACGCCCGTCCAGCTCTGGGACTGCGCGGGCGTACCCGCCCAGCAGTGGGTCGTCAGCGGGGCCCGCGACATCGTGAACCCGCAGGCGAACAAGTGCCTGGACGTCACGGGCAACAACTCGGCCAACAGCACCCGGCTGCAGCTGTGGACCTGCACGGGGGCGGCCAACCAGAAGTGGACGGTCGGCTGAGAGGCGGACGTCCAGCAGCGGCAGAGCCAGGCCCGGGGATCGCCCGGCCTGGCTCTGCTCGTCCGTACGACGCTTGCGCGTGGCCCGTGTGTCACGCGGCACGTCCGCCCCTGCCGGACGTGCCACTCCCCTCCTCGGGTCACGCGTGCTGCAAGATCAAAGTGCCCTTGCCGCCAGGGCCCCATGCGCGGCCGTGTCCGCTTCCGCGGACCGCCGATGCGCGGGGTCACACCACTCGCGACGGCTCACCACGGCGCGCACGCCAGAGCGCCACGCGCCCCCCTCGGACTCCTCTGGCGCCTACGGCCCCTCCAGCCCCTACGGCCTCTCCAGCCTGTCGGAATTCACCCGGACGCGCCGCCGGCCGATCCACCGCTATCGCGGGTGCCAGGTGAGCTTGTCCCCGCCGACCCAGCGGACCACGGCGGGATCGTCGGCGTCGTGCACCGGGATGCCGTACGCCGCGGCGGCCACCAGGACATCCGTGAAGCTCTTGGCCTCGCCGATGACGGCACCGTCGATCTCCACGATGCGGAAGGGCGGATCGCCGGGCTGCACGCCCAGGACCGTGATCCGCGGATACGAGATGTGAGGGCTGGCGATTTCAGTCATGATCCCACCGGTTCCACACGCGTGCCGCCGATAAGCCTGCCCGGGGCGGCGGTGTCGGTCGTCGTGGCGCTCGGCGGCGACGGCGGCCGTGACTCTGGCTGCGGCCGTGGCCGTACGAGGTTCGTCTCTCATGGTGGCACAGGGCAGGCCGGTCGGCTGCCGTGCGGACCCGGCCCGGCTGGGCCACGCTTGAGCCATGGACCCGGCCGAGGCGCTGGACCGTATCGCCTTCCTGCTGGAGCGGTCCCAGGCACCCACCTATCGCGTACGGGCGTTCCGCACGGCGGCGGGCGTCGTCACGCGGCTGTCCGCCGGCGAGGTGGCCCGGCGGGCGGCCGACGGATCGCTGGAGTCCCTGAAGGGCATCGGGCCGAAGACCGCGCAGGTGGTGCGCGAGGTGCTGGCCGGACAGCCACCGGGCTATCTGGAGAAGCTGGAGCAGGAGGCGGCGGAACCCCTCGTCCTGGGCGGCGAGGAGCTGGCGGCCCTGCTGCGCGGCGACTGCCATCTGCACTCGGACTGGTCGGACGGCGGCAGCCCCGTCGAGGAGATGGGCCGTGCCGCGGCGCGGCTCGGGCACGAGTGGGCGGTCCTCACGGATCACTCGCCGCGTCTGACGGTGGCCCGCGGTCTGTCCCCCGAGCGGTTGCGGGAGCAGTTGGACGTGGTGGCGGAACTGAACGAGCGCTGGGCCCCCTTCCGGCTGCTCACCGGTATCGAGTGCGACATCCTCGACGACGGTTCGCTGGACCAGGAGCCCGAACTGCTGGACCGGCTCGACGTCGTCGTGGTGTCGGTGCACTCCAAGCTGCGGATGGACGCGACCGCGATGACCCGCCGGATGGTCGCCGCCGTACGGAATCCGCACGCGGACGTGCTGGGGCACTGCACGGGGCGGCTGGTCACCGGGCGGGGGCGGCCGGAGTCGGAGTTCGACGCGGACGCCGTGTTCGCCGCCTGCGCCGATTCGGGCACGGCGGTCGAGATCAACAGCCGCCCCGAACGGCTCGATCCACCGCGGCGGCTGCTGCGCCGTGCGGTCGCGGCGGGCGTGCTGTTCTCCGTGGACACGGACGCGCACGCGCCGGGACAGCTGGGGTGGCAGGTGTACGGATGCGCGCGGGCCGAGGAGTGCGGGGTGCCGCCGGCGCGGGTGGTCACCACCTGGTCGGCGGAGGAACTGCTGGCCTGGACGCGGGATCGCGTGACTCCCGCGGGCGTACGAGCCCCGTGACGCGGTACTGGGACACGTGGACAACGCGACACCGCGGCGAAGGGACGACGTATGGAGCGGGCGGCCGTATTCGATGTGGACGGCACTCTTGTCGACACCAACCATCTGCATGTGACGGCCTGGTGGGAGGCGTTCCGGCAGGCCGGGCACGATGTGTCGATGCACGACGTCCACCGGGCGGTGGGCCTCGGTTCCGACGACCTGATCGCGCATCTGCTGGGCGACGGGCGGGACACCGGGCAGGACGACACGATCAGCGCCGCCCACAAGACCGTCTACGGCACGTACTTCGAGCGGCTGCGCCCGTTCCCGGGCGCCCGTGACCTGCTGCGGCGGCTCGACAGCGAGGGCTGGACGGTCGTGCTCGCCACCTCGGCCGGCGGGGCGGAGCTGGCGGCGCTCCGGCGGGCCCTCGACGCCGACGACGTCATCAGGGCGACGGCCGGTTCCGACGACGTGGACTCCGGGAAGCCCGCGCCCGATCCGGTGGAGCACGCCCTGGAACTCGCCGGAGCCTCCGCCGAGCACTCGTTCTTCGTCGGTGACACGGTCTGGGACATGCGCGCGGGCACCAGAGCGGGTGTCCTGTGCGTGGGAGTGCTGTGCGGCGGCATCCCGCGCGCCGATCTGGAGAAGGCCGGGGCGACCTCCGTCTACCGGGATCCGGCCCATCTCCTGGCGTCGCTGTCCAGGAGCCCGCTGGCGGCCGGAGGCTGACCGGCTCGTGACGCAGATCACGGTCTAGACCGCCCCGACCTGGGAACACCCGTCGGTAGTTTCCCGTTAAATCAGCTGTGGGTGCGGATGGGACAGTGTCCCCGGGCCTCACCTTCCGCCCACAGGGAAGATCGTTCGGCTGAAGCCCTGTGGAGCACACCGCCGAGAGGCGACCGCCATCCGTGGCCACCCACAGACGGCCCCGACCGCGATTCCCCCGTCCGGTCGGGGCCTTTCCCGTTCCCCGGGGGCGTCGCTTGACTTCGAGAGCGCTCCAATCCGTAGCGTCACCCGTATGACCACTGCACAGCACAAGATCGGTTCGGGCTTCGACCGGCACAGCACCGCGGACGACGTCCTCGCCGGGATCGACCTCACGGGCAAGCTGGCGATCGTCACCGGCGGCTACTCGGGGCTCGGCCTGGAGACGACCCGCGCGCTCAGCAAGGCGGGTGCCACGGTCGTCGTTCCCGCGCGGCGCCGGGCGGTCGCCGAGGAGGCGGTCGCCGGTATCGACGGCGTCGAGGTGGACGAACTGGATCTCGGCGACCTGGAGAGCGTGCGCGCGTTCGCCGACCGCTTCCTCGCCTCGGGCCGCACCGTCGACCTCGTCATCGACAACGCCGGGATCATGGCCTGCCCCGAGACCCGCGTCGGCCCCGGCTGGGAGGCGCAGTTCGCGACCAACCACCTGGGTCACTTCGCCCTGGTCAACCGGCTCTGGCCGGCGATCGCCCCGGGCGGCGCCCGGATCGTCTCCGTCTCCTCGACGGGCCACCACACCTCGGACATCCGCTGGGACGACCCGCACTGGAACCGCGGCGACTACGACAAGTGGGAGGCGTACGGACAGGCGAAGACGGCCAACGTCCTGTTCGCCGTGCAGCTCGACGCCCTGGGCAAGGACTCGGGCGTACGGGCCTTCGCGCTGCACCCGGGCGGCATCCTCACGCCTCTCCAGCGCCACCTCCCCCGGCAGGAGATGGTCGAGCGCGGCTGGATCGACGAGAACGGTGTGCCGCTGAACCCGGAGGGCTTCAAGTCCCCCGAGCAGGGAGCGGCCACCCAGGTGTGGGCGGCGACCTCTCCGCAGCTGTCCGGCATGGGCGGGGTGTACTGCGAGGACTGCGACATCGCCGGGATCGCCCCGGCCGACGGTACGCGGGTCGGCGTACGCGAGTACGCGATCGACCCGGCGTCCGCGGCCCGCCTGTGGGCCCTCTCTGCGGAACTCACGGGCGTCGACGCCTTCGCCTGAGACGTGGCCGCAGCGGCGGCAGCGGCAGCGGCTCAACAGGGCGCCCCGCGGCGCGTTGTGGCCTCAGGCACGCGGGGCAGGCGCTCAGACGCTCAGGCGGGAGACTCCTCCGGCTCCGGGTCCTCGGGGTGGACCGTGCTCGTGCCCGGGTCGCCCTGCCGGCCGGTGCCCGCCTCGTCGGTGTCGGGGACGTCGGTGTCGGGCTTCGCCCGTACGCCGCCGTCCCCGTTCTCGTCCGGCCCCGGCTCGGGCGGCGCGATGACGTCCCAGGGGTCCTCGCCCTCCTGCACCTGCTGGTCCGGCAGGTCCCGGGGTACGGGTCCTTCGCTCTCCTCGGGCGTCCTGGTCCCGTATTCGCTCACGGTGCGCTCCCCTCCTCGTCAAGCCACGCGGGGCGGAAGTCCCCTGTCGGCCAGGGTGCGGGTACCTGCCGGGACCACCCGGCAAACCCGGAGCCCCGGGCGTCAGTGCGGGGCACGCTCCTCCAGGGCCGCGCGCCAGGCCGGTGGCGGGGTGTCCCCCGAGCCCGGTCCCGTGCCCGGCCGACGGCCGCCGCGGGCGAAGAAGTCGGCCAGCGGAAGGATCGCCGCGCCGACCGTGACCGCGTCGGGCCCGAGGGCGCCCAGCTCGATGGTGACCCGCTCGGCCGGGTGGCGCAGCGCGTACGAGACGGCGTGGGCGCGGACGGCGGGCAGGAAGCGGGAGCCCAGTTGGAGTCCGGCCCACCCGCCGATGAGGATGCGTTCGGGCTGGAAGAGGTTGATCAGGTCGGAGAGGCCCGCGCCCAGGTACTCGGCCGTCTCCTCCAGCACGGCCAGCGCCACGGGGTCGGGCGCGGCACCGGCGCCGACCGCGCCACCGGCCGACCCACTGCGGCTCACCCCACTGCCGGCTGCGGCACCAGCAGCAGCCCCACCACCGGGCGTCCCCTCAGGCAGAGCCCCACCACCGGCCGTGCCACCGCCGGTCGCCCCACCAGCCGCTGCCGCGCCGTCGGCCGCCGAACCGTCCGGGGACACTGACGCGGATGCGGACGCGCCGGGGCCCGTGGCCGCCGCGCCGCGCACCCCGCCCTCCGTCCCGCCCTCGACCGGATAGGCCGCCGCCAGCATGGCGGTGAGGGCCGTCTCCTCGTCGACGCCCTTGGGCGGCCGTCCCCCGGCCTCCTCCCAGCGTTGCAGCAGGGCCTCGGCCCCGGCGTACGCCTCCAGACAGCCGAGCGCACCGCAGCGGCAGCGGCGCCCCCTGACCCGTACCGTGAGGTGTCCCCATTCCACGGCCCGGCCCAGTTCCACGTCGTCCGAGACCAGGCTGGCGCCGACACCCGAGCCGAAGAGGACCACGACCGCGTTGCGCGCGCCGCGTCCCGCGCCGAACCACATCTCGGCCTGGCCGAGGGTCTTGGCGCCGTTGTCGGTGAAGTACGGGACGGAGTCCGGCAGTCCGCAGGCGGTGCGGAGCAGGGACTCCAGCGGGACGGCGGGCCAGCCGATGGTCTGGCCGTGCACGACGGCGCCGTCCGCCGCGGTGCGTTCCACGATGCCGGGTACGCCGATGCCGACGCCCAGCAGTCGCTCGGGGGCGATGCCGGCGGTGGCCAGCACCTCGGCGACGCCGTCGCGGATGTGGCCGACGATGACGTCGACGTCGTATCTCTGGTGCTCCAACGGGCGTTCGGTGCGGGCGAGTTCGGTCAGTGACAGGTCGAAGAGCTCGACGCGGACGCGGGTCTCGCCGACGTCCACGCCGATCATGTGGCCGCTGGCGGGGGCGACCCGGAGCAGGGTGCGGGGCCGGCCGCCGTCGGAGTCGACGCTGCCCGCCTCCTCCACGAGGCCGTCGGCGACCAGCTCGGCGACGACGTTGCTGATGGAGCCGGAACTGAGCCCGGTGGCGGGCCCGAGTTCGAACCGGCTCATCGGTCCGTCGAAGTAGAGCCTCCTCAGCACGGCCGTGCGATTGCCTCGTCGCAGGTCACGTACCGTTCGCCCGTTCCGCCCCGCCATGTGTTCCCTTCCCGCCGTACCCCCGACCTGCAAGATACCGCTGCGCCAACCCTTGACGCGACTTTCTTACGGAGCTTAACTCACGTCCTAAATTAAGCTGTGAGGGTCGTTCGAGAAGTGAACGCACGACACCTCCTGCTTTCCCTCAGGAAGGGACGCCTGACGTCATGCGCAGAACCCGAGCCGCGGCCGCGAGCGCGGTCACTGTCTCCTTGCTGGCCGCCGTGACCGCGTGCGGCGGTGGCTCGTCGACGGACGGCGGGTCCAACGACTCGCCGAAGTCGCTCACCTACTGGGCCTCCAACCAGGGCCCGAGCATCGAGGCCGACAAGAAGATCCTCACTCCCGAGCTGAAGAAGTTCGAGAAGCAGACCGGCATCAAGGTCAAGCTGGAGGTCGTCCCCTGGTCGGATCTCCTCAACCGCATCCTCGCCGCGACGACGTCGGGCCAGGGCCCGGACGTCCTCAACATCGGCAACACCTGGTCCGCCTCGCTCCAGGCGACCGGGGCCCTGCTGCCCTGGGACGCCAAGAACTTCGGGAAGATCGGCGGCAAGGACCGGTTCGTCGGGTCGGCGCTCGGCTCGGCGGGCGAGACCGGCTCCGATCCGGCGGCGGTCCCGCTGTACTCGATGGCGTACGCGCTCTACTACAACAAGAAGATGTTCGAGGACGCGGGGATATCCGGACCGCCCGCCACCTGGGACGATCTGGTCGCCGACGGGAAGAAGATTTCCAAGGACGACAAGTGGGCGCTGGGCGCCGAGGGGGCGAACCTCTCGGAGAACATCCACCACGTCTTCGTCTTCGCCAAGCAGCACGGCGCCGACTTCTTCGACGCCGAGGGCAAGCCCGACTTCACCTCCGACGGGGCCGTGGCGGCGGTCAAGCAGTACGTCGACCTGATGGGCAAGGACAAGGTCGTCGCACCCGGTAACGCCGAGTACGCGCAGAACCAGTCCCTCCAGGACTTCGCCAAGGACAAGACGGCGATGGTGCTGTGGCAGACGGCGGCGGCCACGCTCAAGGCGCACGGCATGAGCGACGACGAGTGGGGCGTCGCGCCGGTGCCGGTGCAGTCCGGCACCCCGGGCGCCGACACGGCCGTCAACTCGATGGTGGCGGGCATCAACATGGCCGTCTTCAAGAACACCGACAACATCGACGGCGCCATGAAGTTCGTGAACTTCATGACGAGCGTGGACGAGCAGACGATCCTCAACAAGACCTACGGGTCCATCCCGCCGGTCAAGGCGGCCCAGCAGGACCCCGCGTTCAACACGCCCGCCCTGAAGGTCATCCGGGACACGCTCGCCAAGAGCGCGGCCCCGCTGCCGCAGGTGGCGAACGAGTCGCAGTTCGAGACCGCGGTCGGCACGGCCGTCAAGGAGCTCTTCGCGGACGCGGCGGCCGGCCGGCCGGTGACCACGGCCTCGGTCAAGGAGAAGCTCGACGAGGCCCAGCAGCAGATGCCGAAGAAGTGAGCGTTCGATGACCGTGACCGCCGAGCCCGCGGTCGGTAAGGAAGCACCGCCCGGTGCGACGGCGCCCGCCCCGCGCCGCCGCACCGGGCGGGTACGCCGGATCGCCCTGCCGTATCTGCTCCTGCTGCCCGCCCTGCTGCTCGAACTCCTCGTCCATCTGGTGCCGATGGTGATCGGCATCGTCATGAGCTTCAAGGAGCTCACGCAGTTCTACATACGTGACTGGGGCGCCGCGCCCTGGGCGGGCTTCGACAACTACAGCCTGTCCGTGGACTTCGACGCGCCCATCGGCAAGGCGCTGCTCCACTCGTTCTTCGTCACCTGCGCGTTCACCGTGCTCTCCGTCGGCCTGTGCTGGCTGCTCGGCACGACGGCCGCGGTGTACATGCAGGAGAACTTCCGCGGCCGGGGCTTCCTGCGGGCCGTCTTCCTCGTCCCGTACGCGCTTCCGGTGTACGCGGCCGTCATCACCTGGGCCTTCATGTTCCAGCGGGACAACGGCCTGGTGAACCATGTGCTGCACGACCAGCTGGGCCTCACCGACAGCCCGTCCTTCTGGCTGATCGGCGACAACAGCTTCGTCGCGCTGCTCGTCGTGTCGGTGTGGAAGGGCTGGCCGTTCGCCTTCCTCATCGTGATGGCGGGCCTGCAGAACATCCCCAAGGAGCTGTACGAGGCGGCCTCCATCGACGGGGCCGGGATGCTGCAGCAGTTGCGCCGCATCACGATGCCGTCGCTGCGCCCGGTCAACCAGGTGCTGGTCCTCGTGCTGTTCCTGTGGACGTTCAACGACTTCAACACGCCGTACGTGCTGTTCGGCAAGGCGGCGCCGGAGGCGGCCGACCTGATCTCGATCCACATCTACCAGTCGTCGTTCGTGACGTGGAACTTCGGGACGGGATCCGCGATGTCCGTGCTGCTTCTGCTGTTCCTGCTGGTCGTGACGGGTGTCTATCTCGCCCTGACCTCACGCGGACGGAGGGCGGCCGATGTCTAGGACCACCACGGCGGCGCGGCCCGGGAAGCCGGCGGGGGCGCGGCGGTCACCGATGGCCGCGCCCCGGTCCTTCGTGTGGTCGCGGCGGATCTTCCTCACGCTGCTCACCGGGTTCGTGCTGCTGCCCGTGTACGTGATGCTGTCCAGCTCGCTGAAGCCGCTGGAGGACGTGTCGGGCGAGTTCCGCTGGCTGCCCAGCGGGCTGACGATCCGCCCGTACATCGACATCTGGTCGACGGTCCCGCTGGCGAAGTACTTCGTCAACTCGCTGATCGTGGCGGGTGCGGCGACGGTCCTCTCAGTGGTGATCGCGATCTTCGCCGCGTACGGCGTGAGCCGCTACCGCTTCCGCGGGAAGCGCCTGTTCACCGTGACCGTGCTGTCCACGCAGATGTTCCCCGGGATCCTGTTCCTGCTCCCGCTGTTCCTCATCTACGTGAACATCGGCAACGCCACCGGTATCGCGCTCTTCGGCTCGCGGATCGGTCTGATCCTCACCTATCTGACGTTCTCGCTGCCGTTCTCGATCTGGATGCTGATCGGGTACTTCGAGTCGGTGCCGCGCGACCTGGACGAGGCGGCGATGGTGGACGGCAACGGGCCGCTCGGCGCGCTCTTCCGGGTCGTCGTGCCCGCCGCGGTGCCGGGGATCGTCGCCGTCGCCGTGTACGCGTTCATGACGGCGTGGGGCGAGGTGCTGTTCGCGTCGGTGATGACCAACGACACCACCCGCACGCTCGCCGTCGGCCTCCAGGGCTACGCCACGCAGAACGACGTGTACTGGAACCAGGTCATGGCCGCCTCCCTCGTGGTGAGCGTGCCCGTGGTCGCCGGGTTCCTGCTGCTCCAGCGCTATCTGGTCGCCGGACTCACCGCCGGGGCCGTCAAGTGACCACCACCCGCACGTCAGTCGACTCCCTTCATTCCGAGAGGACTTCTGTGACCATCGATCTCGCCGCACTCCCCCAGGACTTCGTGTGGGGCACGGCCACCTCGGCGTACCAGATCGAAGGTGCCGTGGCCGAGGACGGCCGTTCGCCCTCCATCTGGGACACCTTCTCGCACACGCCCGGGAAGGTGGACGGCGACGACCACGGCGACGTCGCCTGCGACCACTACCACCGGTGGCGCGAGGACATCGCCCTGATGAAGGAGCTGGGCACCAACGCGTACCGGCTGTCGATCGCCTGGCCACGGGTGGTACCGGGCGGCGACGGTCCCGCGAACGCCAAGGGACTCGACTTCTACGACGCGTTGATCGACGGTCTGCTGGAGGCCGGCATCACCCCGTCGGTCACCCTGTACCACTGGGACCTTCCGCAGGTGCTCCAGGACCGGGGCGGCTGGACCGAGCGCGACACGGCACACCACCTCGCGTCGTACGCGGCGGTCGTGGCCGAGCGCCTCGGCGACCGCGTCCAGCACTGGACGACCCTCAACGAGCCGCTGTGCTCGGCGTGGATCGGCCATCTGGAGGGCCGGATGGCCCCGGGCCTGACCGACCTCACGGCGGCCGTCCGCGCGTCCTACCACCTGCTCCTCGGCCACGGCCTCGCCACCCAGGCGATCCGCGCCGCGGCCCCCGGCGCCCAGGTCGGCATCGTCAACAACCTGTCCTACATCGAGGCCGCCACCGAGCGCCCCGAGGACATCGCGGCGGCCCGGCGCATGGACGGGCACACCAACCGCTGGTGGCTCGACCCCGTCCACGGCCGCGGCTTCCCGGCGGACATGCGCGAGGTGTACGGGGTCGAACTCCCCGAGCAGGAGGGCGACTTGGCGGTCATGGCCCAGCCGCTGGACTGGCTGGGGCTCAACTACTACTTCCCGTCGGCCATCGAGGACGACCCGACGGGCCCGGCCCCGTACGCCGCCGCCGTCCGCCGTCACGGTGTGCCGCGCACGGCCATGGACTGGGAGATCGACGCGGCCGGCATCGAGAACCTGCTGCTGCGCCTCACGGACGAGTACGGCGCCCGGAAGCTGTACGTCACCGAGAACGGCTCGGCCTACCCGGACGTCGTACGCCCCGACGGCACGGTCGACGATCCCGAGCGGACCCGGTATCTCGAACAGCACCTGGCGGCCTGCGCCTCGGCGGCCCGCAAGGGCGCTCCGCTCGCGGGCTACTACGCCTGGTCGCTGCTGGACAACTTCGAGTGGGCGTACGGCTACGACAAACGCTTCGGCCTCGTCCACGTCGACTACCGGACACAGCGGCGCACGGTGAAGGGGAGCGGGCACCGGTACGCCGAGATCGTCCGGGAGCACGGCGGGACACAGCGCAAGGCCGCGTGACTCTGGCCTCTGCCGGGGCGACTCGGGCGGGGCGCGGAGCAACGGCCCGCATCACAGCGGCCGTTGCTCCGCGCGCGGTTACGGCGGCCACGCCCGGGGGTACGCGGGTGGGCGATGCGCCGTCCTTGGCACGCCCCAAGACCAAAGGATTGTGCAGTTCCCCGCGCCCCTGAAGGGCGCGTCCATCGACGGCAGTCCTTTGTCCACGGGGGCACACCCCCCAGGGGCGCGGGGAACTGCGCGGCCGGCCACAACGGGCCCGCACCGACCCCGCAACGCCCACGCCACAACCCCGTGCATGCGAACCGCATAAGCTCCCCGCATGGAACAGAGCGAGATCATCCTCCGAGCGATCGGCGTCCTGACCGAGACCCAGGAAATGGTGCGCAGGCTCAACGAGGACACCGAGGTGGACATCGATGCCGGCGAGGCCCAACTCGGCAGGCTGGTGACGGAAGTCTTCCCCTCCGTGGAGGTCCCCGGCGACGCCACCCCCGCCGAGGCGGGCCAAGCGGTCATCGACGCCCTGATGCCCGCCGCGATCTCCCTCGTCGGCGCCTTCGCCTTCCTCTTCTCGGAGCTCGCCGACGTCCACGACACCGAACGCACCGAGATCAAGAGCACCGATCTCCTGCGCACCCTCGCCCTGCGCCTGTCCAACACGGACGCGAACGGCGGCCCCGACCCGGACCTGGACGACGACGTGTAGCACGTATGCCGTCACCCTCCACAAAAACACAGTGGCTCTCCATGGATCGGCTACGTAGCCTAGGCCATAACCTAGTGACCCTAGGTTCAGCTTTCGCACCGCCCCGATCCATCAGGAGACCCCGCCATGAAGCCGCTCACCGAGCAGGACATCCGCAGTTCGTTCGTCAACTGCTCCAAGGGAGAGGCCAAGCGCCTGTTCGTGCCGCACGATCTGGCGGACCGGCCGTGGGACGATCTGGACTTCCTGGGCTGGCGCGACCCCGGGGCGCCCGACCGCAGTCACCTGGTGACCGAGCGGTCGGGCGGCCCCGTCGGTGTGACCCTGCGCTTCCCGTCGCAGCAGCGCGGCTTCATGCACCGCAGCATGTGCTCGCTGTGCCTGACCACCCATCCGGGAAACGGCGTCTCCCTGATGACGGCCCGCAAGGTGGGCCCGGCCGGCCGCGAGGGCAACTCGGTGGGTGTCTACATCTGCGCCGACCTCGCCTGTTCCCTGTACGTACGCGGCAAGAAGCTGCCCGGCCCCGGCGCGCGCTTTGAGGAGAGCCTCACCGTGGAGGAGCAGGTCGCCCGCATGAACGGCCGGTTGTCGTCCTTCCTGGACCGTCTCCACTCCTGATCCGCCCCCGCCGCACTCCTGACCGACTGGACGGTAGGAAGCATCGTCGGAGCCGACCCCTCCGTTCGCGTTCGATGCGGCCGTCGAACGGGAAGTGGCCAGGGATGCGAGATGTACGTGAAGTGTGGGCCGCCGGCAGCGCCCAGGTGACCAAGTGGCGGCAGCAGCCCGTGATCGTCCAGACGGTCCGGGCGGCGGCGGCCGCGACCGTGGCCTACGTGGTCGCTCTGCGCTTCAGCCCCGAGGCCGCGCCGCTCACCGCTCCCCTGACCGCGCTCCTCGTCGTCCAGGTCACCCTCTACGCCACCCTCACCACCGGCATCCGACGGGTGAACGCCGTGGTCGCCGGCGTCCTCGTCGCCATCGGGTTCAGCGCCCTGGTGGGGCTGACCTGGTGGAGCCTCGGACTGCTCATCCTGGCCGCGCTGGCCGTCGGACACCTGGTGCGGGTCAGCGAGTTCGTGCCCGAGGTGGCGATCAGCGCCATGCTGGTCCTCGGCGTCACCCGCATCGGCGACACGGCCTGGGCCCGGATCCTGGAGACGGTGATCGGTGCCGTGGTCGGCCTCGGCTGCAATCTGCTGTTCGCTCCCCCGGTGTGGGTCGGCGCCGCCGGTGAGTCCATCGAGGATCTGGCGCGCCGGATGCGGCGGTTGATGCTGCGCGTCGGCGACGAGGCCGCGGGCCGTACCCAGGTGGCCGCCGCGACCGAGAGCCTCCACGAGGCGCGGCAGCTCGACCACGACATCGTCGACGTGGACGCGGCCCTCAAACAGGCCGAGGACAGCCTGCGGCTCAATCCCCGTGTACGGGAGGGCCTGTTGCACCGGGTCGTCCTGCGCACCGGGCTCGACACGCTGGAGATCTGCACGGTGGTCCTGCGGGTGCTCACGCGTACCCTCACCGACCTCGCCAAGGAACGCACCCCCGAGCCGCTCTTCGAGTCGCACATCGGGACGGTCTTCGAGCGGCTCCTGTCCGAGGTCGGTGACGCCGTGGTCAGCTTCGCCGTGCTGGTCACCACCGACGTCAGCCGCAGCGCCGAGTCGGCGGAGGCCCGGCTCGCCCACGAACTCACCGCCGCGACGGCCACCCGCGACAAGCTGGCCCAGCTCCTCCTGGAGGAGGTGCAGCGGGACGCGCACCAGTGGCAGTTGTACGGGGCCGTGGTCACCGAGGTCACGCGGATGCTCGACGAACTCGACATGGAGCACCGCTCCCGCCGTCTGCTGGAGGAACTGGACCGCTGTACGCGCGAACAGCGCGAGCGCATGCCCCGGCTGGACCGCCTCCGCCGACGCCTCCGCCGACGCCTGCGCCGCGCGCGCCGGAACCGCGGGGCCCCCTCGACTCGTACTACGTGATGTACCGGCACCGCCGCGACAGGGCGACCTGCCCACGGGGCGGCACATGACGACAGAGGGAGTGCGGATGGCCGACGGCACCGTCCGGATCGACGGGAACTCGCTGCTTCTGGCGGGTGGTGTGCGGGTCCGGTTCATCCGTACCCTGCGCCTGCCCGAGACGGGCACGCACGCGCTGCCGCCGGGGCTCGGCGAGTTCCCGCTGCGACGCGTGGAGGACCACCCGGAGACGGTGCCCGCGGAGTGGCTGGCCCGCGGCGGGGTGATGCTGCCGGTCCATCTGCGCGAGGCGATGTGGCTGAGCTTCGGCGCCGCGGAACCGGCTGCCCTCCAGGTGGGCGCGGGCAAGGTGTGCGCGGTGTCCGGCAGTCCGTGGAGCCCCCGGCCGGGCCGGGATCCGCAGAACTACGTGGTGCTGCCCCGCCAGCCGTGGCTCGACGGCATCAACTCCGGCAAGGGCACGGTCCGTCAGTTCGTGGCGGTGCCGCTGGGGCTGGGCGCGACGGTCGAGGGCCAGGTGACCGGCGAGGAGGTGTGGGGCGGCGTACAGCTCCAGTCGTTCCCGCTGACCGACACCGCGCTGCACACGTGGCGGGAGGAACAGCGCCGGCTGGCGGAGGAGACGGTACGCAGGCGGGCCCGGTCGGCGTCGGGCGGCTACGGCGCCCCGGCGCCGATGTCCGCGCCCGGCGGCATGCCGCAGCCGGCCGGTGCGATGCCTGCGGCTCCGGCGGCAGCCGCGCCCCGCGCCTCGGGGGCGATGGGTCTCGGCGTCGGCGGTTCGATGCGCCAGGAGGTCTACAAGGACGACCGCCCGCTGTCGGACTGGTCGACCACCGCGTCCGGGCGGGTCTTCGTCCATCTCGTGACGCCGCCGCAGTGGCGGCGCATCACGGGTGAGGCTCCCCCGCCGTCGCCCGTCGACCGTGCGGCCTACACCCGTGCCGGGCTGCCCTGGTTCGACTACTACGACCAGGACGCCACGGATCTCGACCCCACGGACGAACTCGGCGCGGTCAAGCCGGTCGGCGACTGGCTCGGCGACGACCACACCCCGTGGCAGCCGCCGTCGCCTGGCCAGGTGAAGCCGCTGGGCGACGCACCGGGCAAACCGGTCGGCGACGGGGACTGGTGAGCCCGGCTCCGGTCCGCCCGGGGCGCGTTCCCGTCACCCGCCGCCCGCTGGTCGCCCTTCGGTTCAGCCCTCGCTCTCCGTGCGCTGCCGCTGCAGCGGACGGGGGCAGCTCGCGCCGCTCGCCTGCGTGAGCAGGATGTGCATGCGCTCGGTGAGCTGCCCGACGTCGTCCGCGGGCCGGTGGAAGGGCAGTCGTACGTCGCCGTGGCCGCGGACGCGCTCGATGCGCAGCGTCAGCCCGTGCCGGTCGACGGCGAGCGGCTGCACCCGGACGGCACCGTGCAGGCAGTCCGGTTCGACGAGCCGGGTCAGCCGCTCGACGGCGTCCGGGTGCGAATCGGCGAGGTGGGTGAGCAGTTGGGCCTCCGCGAGGGCCAGTGGGTCGGGCTCGGCGGCGGCGTACTCGTCGAGGTCGACGACGACCGCCCCGCCGGGCTCGCGCAGCACGGCGCGGGTCGGGTGGAACGTCAGGTGGTCGTCCTCGGGCGCGAACCAGCCCGCCATCCACAGGCGCGAGCGGATACGGTTGCGTACCGGGACGGGCGCCACGTCGGCGAACTCCAGTACGGCGGACGGCTCTCCGCGGGGCGCGCAGATCGCGGCCGTGGTGAGCACGCTGTCGTCGGGCAGATGCAGCAGCACCCGGCCGTCCTCCGCGACGGTGTGTACGCCGATGAACTCCTCCCGACCGCCTTCCGCGGTCACCGCGCAGGACCACGCCGCGGCGAGCACCGAGCGGGCACGTTGTGCCGTGGCCGGTGCGGCCGTCCAGCTGTGACGGTCACCCATCCCAAACCCTCCCTTAGGTAAGCCTTGCCTAACCTACAGAAGATCGGGGTGTACGCCAACCACGCGGCGCCGTCGACGGCACCTTTGTGACAGCGGGTTCACGGACGGACGGCTCCGAGCAGGGCTCGCGCGCACACATCGCGCACCTGCTCCCGGGAGAGATCCGGCTCCTTGAGCCACTCCAGACAGGCCGCCGCCATGAAGGCCAGCCAGCCCCGCACGGCGATCCGCAGGACCGGCAGGTCCTCCTCGGTCCAGGCCGTCTCGGGGTCGGCGGCCAGCGCCTCCAGGATCTGCCGCTGCTGCGCGGCGAGCGTCTCCCGGTACACCTTCCGCACGGCCTGGTCCCCCGCCGCCTCGGCGCGGTGGAAGGCGCGGAAGCCGTGCGCGTGCTTCTGCACGTACTCCAGGAAGGTGTCGAGCCCGGCGTCGATCTGCGTCCGCACGGGCACGCCGGGCACGGCGGCGGTGACCCGCAGCATGCGCCTGCTCTCGCGCTCGACGACGGCCGCGAAGAAGTCCCGCTTGGTCGGGAAGTAGTGGTAGAGCAACCCCCGTGACACACCGGCGAGTTCGGCGACCTGCTCGATCCAGACGTCGTCGTACGGACTCTCCGAGAACAGGCGCGCCCCGACCGTGAGCAGTTCCTCCCGGCGCTCCTCGGTACTGAGCCGACGACGCGTGCGCTCCCCCTCCTTGGCGGCCATGCCCGCACTTTACCCGGCCCGCCCTCCCGGCCGGCGTTGTACGTGACGTCTTACTTGACGTCGGTTCAACAGCGGGACCAGACTGACCACGCTATTGAATCCGCGTACAACAGGCGCAACCGGTGGCCGGTGCAGGGGAGATGACGTGATGGCGGGCGCGAAGGAGAACCGGTCGTCGAAAGGCGCGCTGCCGAAGGGGTTCCGCAGCGCGGAGCTGGGCTGGCCCGAGCTGCGCCGCATCCCGCACCCGCCCTACCGGGTGCCGCTGATCGGCGACGCCGTCGGCACCAACCTCCGTACGCCGTTGCAGGATTCGCTGCGCGTCGGACGCGGGCTCGGGCCGATCTTCCGGCGCAAGGGGTTCGGCAAGGAGATCGTCTTCGTCTGGGGCGCGGGGCTCACGGGCGACCTGGCGGACGAGTCCCGGTTCGCCAAGCATGTCGGGCTGGGGGTCGCCAACCTGCGGCCCGTCGCAGGCGACGGCCTCTTCACGGCGTACAACCACGAGCCCAACTGGCAGCTCGCGCACGACGTGCTGGCGCCCGGCTTCAGCCGGGAGGCCATGGAGGGCTACCACGCGATGATGCTGGGCGTGGCCGCCCGGCTCACCGACCGCTGGGACGGCGAACAGGCCGCGGGCCGGGCCGTCGACGTGCCCGGCGACATGACGAAACTGACGCTGGAGACGATCGCCCGCACCGGCTTCGGCCATGACTTCGACTCCTTCGAGCGCACCCGGCCGCACCCCTTCGTCACGGCCATGGTGGGCGCGCTGTCGTACGCGCAGCGCCTCAATGTCGTCCCCGCGCCGGTGGCGCCGGTGCTGATGCGCACCGCCACCCGCCGCAACCGGGCCGACGTGGCGTACCTGAACCGCACGGTCGACGCGGTCGTCGAGACGCGGCTGCACGGGCCGGCCGGCGACGGCGACCTGCTGGACCGGATGCTGGAGACCGCGCATCCGGAGACCGGCGAGCGCCTGACGCCCGAGAACGTCCGCCGCCAGGTCATCACCTTCCTGATCGCCGGGCACGAGACGACGTCGGGCGCGCTCTCGTTCGCCCTGCACCATCTGGCGCAGCACCCCGAGATCGCCGCCCGTGCCCGCGCCGAGGTGGACCGCGTCTGGGGAGACGTCCCGGAACCGGCCTACGACCAGGTCGCCAGGCTCCGGTACGTGCGGCGCGTACTCGACGAGTCGCTGCGGCTGTGGCCGACGGCGCCCGCGTTCGCGCGCGAGGCCCGCGAGGACACGGTCCTCGGCGGTGTCCATCCGATGCGCCGGGGCGCGTGGGCGCTGGTCCTGATGCCGCTGCTGCACCGCGATCCGGACGCGTGGGGCCCGGACACGGAACGGTTCGACCCGGACCGCTTCGAGCCGGGAGCCGTACGGGCCCGCCCCGCCCACACCTTCAAGCCGTTCGGCACCGGCGCGCGGGCGTGCATCGGGCGGCAGTTCGCGCTGCACGAGGCGACGCTCGTCCTGGGACTGCTGCTGCGCCGGTACGAGCTGCGGCCGGACCCCGCCTACCGGCTGCGGGTGGTGGAGCGCCTCACGCTGATGCCGGAGGGACTGACCCTGCGGCTCGACCGGCGCTCCCCCGCACCGGCCGTCGAGTCGGCCGTCGGGTCGGAGGCTTCGGGGATACGGGAGGCGCCGCCGGTGTCACGGTGTCCAGTGACCGGGGCGGGTGAATGACGCCGGCAGCCTGGTCCCTGCGCTGCCCTTGGCGGCGTTGAGCTGCGGCTGGGTGAGGAAGAGGACGTCGGTCAGGTCGGCGTCCGTGAGATCGGCGTCGCGCAGGTCGGCGCCGATCAGATCCGCGGAGCGCAGATCGGCGCCCGTGAGGTCCGCGGCGATGAGGTAGGCGCCGCGGAGGTTGGCGCCCCGCAGATCGGCGCCCTTGAGCCGGGCTCCCATCAGGTCGGCGCCCCGGCGTTCCTTCTTCCTGCCCCGGCCGAGTCCGGCGCGGGCCAGTTCGCTGGTGCGCAGGAGCAGGACGTTGACGTCCTGGCGGACCTCCGACACGTCCAGCCCGGCCAGTTCCCGCCGCTCCAGGCGGGTGAGCGCCTCGGTGCGGTCGAGCACGCGGCGCAGTTCGGGGTGGACCGGGCGGGCCGCGGGCAGTTCCAGTGCCTGGGTGAGATACCAGAGCAGTTCCTGCAACTGCCGCACGGTGTGGAACACGTCGAACATCAGCCGGGAGTGCTCACGGTCCCCCGAGCGCCAGTCCTCGCCGCCGAAGGTGAGCTGCGAGACCTTCTGGCCCGCGCCGAAGCAGTCGTAGACCGTGCAGCCGTTGAAGCCCCGCTGCCGCAGTTCCGTGTGGATGCCGCAGCCGAAATCCGTCCGCAGGTTCTTGCAGGGGCTCCCCGCGGCCTTGTCGATCGCGAAGTCCGCGGAGGCCGTGAAGGGCAGCGCGACACAGCACAGCCCGAAGCACCGGGCACAGTCGGCGGTCAGTTCGGTGCGGGCCGGGGCCGTGCTGCCGGGTTCGTCTTGCATGTCTCCCAGCGTACGCAGGACGCGCTCGTGGTGATCACCACGAGCATGGTTCAGCTCCTCCCCCGTACCGGCTGTCAGGTGCACCGACGGTCGGGTCGCTCGGTCTCAGGACATGTCGCGGAGCATCGCCAGGTTGCTCACCAGCAGGCCGCCGTCGACCGGCAGCGTCGCCCCGGTGATCCAGGCCGCGTCCGCCGAGGCCAGGAAGGCGACGGCGGACGCGATGTCGGCGGGCTCACCGACCCGCCCCAACGGGTAGTGGGCGGCGACGCGTTCGAGGATCTCGCCCCGGCCGTCCCAGGCGTGGGTACGGATGGTGCCGGGCTCGACGAGGTTCACCCGGACACCCCGCGGGGCCGATTCGACGGCGACGGTACGGGTCAGCGAGGCCAGTGCCGCCTTCGCCGCGCTGTACGCGTGGGAGCCGAAGTGCTGCTCGGCGTTGACCGAGCCGATGGTGACGATCGCCCCTCGTCCGCCCGCGGCCACCAGATGCGGCAGGGCCGCGCGGATGCAGCGGTACGCGCCGTGCAGGGTGATCTCGAAGTCCTCGTACCAGGGCCCGTCCTCGTGCTCCTCGAAGGAGGCGGGGTCGGTATGGCACGCGTAGGCGTTGTTGACCAGCACGTCCAGGCGGCCGAAGGAGTCCACCGCCGTGGCGACCGCCCCTTCGACGGCGGCGGCGTCGGCCACGTCGCACGCGTACGACGCGGCCGTGCCGCCGCTGTCACGGATCGCGGCGGCGACCCGTTCGGCGCGGGCCTTGTCCAGGTCCGTGACCAGCACGGACGCGCCCTCCTCGGCGAAGCGGTGTGCCGTCGCCTCGCCGATGCCCTGGCCCGCGGCTGTGATCAGGACCGCGTGATCGTCGAATCGCCTCATGGGATCAGACTAGGGACGGGAGTTCGGCTGCGGGTCCGAAGTGGCCGGGCGCGCGGTTCCCCGCGCCCCTGAAGGGCGCCCTGGAGGGCGCCCCCTCGCGAGGTTGTCAGGCCTCGTCCCTCGCCAGGGACAGGAGGCGGTCCAGGACGCGGGGGCCGCCCGCTCTCACCCCGTCGTGCTCGAACTCGTTCGTGACGTACGTGCGCAGGCCGCGGATCGTGCGGGCCGTGCTCAGGGCGTGGTCCGTGTCGACGTACATGTCGTCGTGGTAGACGGCCGCGGCGACGGGGACCTCGTTGACGGCGAGGCGCGCCGGGTCGTACAGGACGGGCCAGTCGGCGCGCTCGGCGAGCAGGTCCGCGGTCTCGCGCAGCGGGCGCAGGGCGGGGTCGCAGTCGAAGGTCCAGGGGTGGACGGACTCGCCGGTGAAGAGGACGGGGCCGTCGCCCGCGAGGCTCTTGGCCGCGTCGAACTGGGGGAAGTCGGCGCGGACCCGCTCGGCGGACCAGGCGGTGGGGCGCTCACCCTGTCCGTAGCAGGCCTCGTGGACCAGCGCGTACAGGGGATGTCCTGCGTAGGAGAGGAGGGACTGGACCTCCTCCTGGAAGGCGTCGGAGAGGGCCGCGCCCTGGGCGGTGCGGACGAAGGCGTTCTCCAGGAGGTAGTGCAGCCGGTGACTGCCCTCGCCGCCGCCGAGGAGGATGCCGAGCGACTGGAAGGCCTCGACGGTGAGCCGGTAACCGCCGTTCAGGACGGGCTCGTTGAGCAGGAGGTGCTCGGCGATCCGGCGGGCCCGCTCGATGTCCTGGGGGTAACGCGCGTAGTGCGCGGCGACTTTGCGCTCGATCCGCGGGTACGCGGCCCGGTAGACGTCGTCGGCGTGGCCGTCGAGGGTCGGGAGGCCGCCGGTGATGAGGGCCGTGCTGAGGCCCTCCGGCGCGGTGGAGAGGTAGTGGGTCGTGCAGAAGCCGCCGAAGCTCTGGCCGAGGACGGTCCAGGGGGCGCCGCCGGTGACGGCCGGGCGGATCGCCTCGCAGTCGCGAACGATGGAGTCGGCGCGGAACAGTGCGAGATAGTCGGCCTGTTCCCGCGGTCCGCCGCGCAGCGGGAGCGTCTGCCGGTTGGCGGGCGTGGAGCTGCCGGTGCCGCGCTGGTCGAGCAGCAGGACGCGGTACTCCTCCAGGGCGCGGCCCAGCCAGGCCTGCCTGCCGACGAAGCGGTTGGCGCCGAAACCGGGCCCTCCCTGGAGATACACCAGCCAGGGCAGGTCCTGGTCCGCCTGGTCGCTCGCGACCACCTCACGGGCGTACAGCTCGATCGTCTCCCCGGTGGGGGCGTCGTGATCGAGGGGCACGGTGAACCGGCGGTCGCTGAGGACGACACCGGGCTGACGGTAACTGGCGCTCAAAAGGGGCTCCCGAGACGGACGGATTCCTGACCGCGAACCAGTTCAGCACAAGTTCTTCGGCGAGCCGAGGGCGGGGATCAAGAAATCCTTACTGACCGGCCGATCAGGCGGTGGAACAGCCGGCGAACGGCTGGGGAACAGAAACGTACTGACCAGCCGCTCAGCACCGCCGCACGGCCCGGAACGCCCCTCAGCGCGGCGGGAGGCTGGAGCGCCGCACCACCAGTTCCGGCTGGAGGACCACGCGCCGGTGCTGGTGCGCGCCGGGGGCCGCGTCGGCCTCGGTCTCCTCCAGGAGGAGTTCCGCGGCGAGCGCGCCCATGGTCACGGCGGGCTGGCGCACCGATGTCAGCGGGACGGCCGCCGCCGCGGCGAACTCGATGTCGTCGTAGCCGACGATCGCGAGGTCGTCCGGGACGCTCACCCCGGCCGCGAACATCGCCTGCAGCACACCGAGGGCGAGCAGGTCGTTGGCGCAGAAGACGGCGGTGGGGCGCTCCGCGAGGCCGAGGAGCCTGGCGCCCGCGTCGCGGCCCGCGGCCACGTCGAGGCGCTCGGTGGGCAGCTCGCGCAGGCATTCGGGGCCGAGTCCGGCCTCGGCGAGGGCGTTCAGGGCGCCGGTGCGGCGGTCGGTGACCTGGGTGAGTCCGGGCGGCCCGCTCACGTACGCGATGGAGCGGTGGCCCGCGTCGATCAGGTGCCGGACGGCGAGTGCGCCGCCCGCGACGTCGTCCACGGACACCGAGCACTCGGTGGTGCCCTCGGCCACGCGGTCGACGAGGACGAAGGGGATGCCGTGCCGGCGGAACGCCTCTATGTTGCGTCCGGTCGCGTCGGCGGGGGTCAACAGGACGCCCCGGACACGCTGTTCGGCGAAGAGCGACAGATAGTCGGCCTCCTCGCCGGCGCTCTGCGCGCTGTTGCAGACCATCACGCCGAGTCCGGCCTCGCGGGCCGCCCGCTCGGCGCCGCGTGCCACGTCCACGAAGAAGGGGTTGCCCATGTCGAGGACGAGCAGGCCCATGATGCGGCTGCGTCCGGCGCGCAGCTGCCGGGCCGACTCGCTGCGTACGTAGCCGAGCCGGTCGATGGCGGAGAGCACGCGCGCGCGGGTCTCGGAGGCGACCGTGTCAGGGCGGTTGATGACGTTCGAGACCGTGCCGACGGAGACTCCGGCGACTCGGGCGACGTCCTTGATACCCACCGACTGGGCCATCAGGCGGTTACCTCCATGGAACGGTGAGTGGTGGGCACGCAGTCACATTACCCGCGCGCCCACCCGGAACGGACTTCGTCATGCGGGCAGGGCGAAGTCGATGACACGCAGCGCCGACGGCGTCGTACCGGTGGACCTGACCTGGTACAGGACGGACAGCACACCGTCCTGGGCGATCCGTGTCTCGTCGACGAGGACCTCGCCGAACGCGTCGAGTCCGCCGCCGTCGAACAGGGTCGTCCAGTCGGTGTGTCCGGAGGCGGCGGACGCGGCGGCGATGCGGCCGAAGGGCAGGATCGCGTACGCGTTGTCGTACCTGTCGAGGATCAGCCGGGTGCGCTGGCTGGAGTTGAGGGCGATCGGTATCTCGGTCTTGCTCCAGGCGCCGGAGGCGGTCTTCCGTACGTGGAAGGCACGGCCGTTCGCCGTCCGGTCGGCGACGTAGTTCGTGGTGCACTGGCCGAAGCGGCCGGGGACGTAGCTGATGATCGCGTGCGGGCGGCCCGCGGAGTCGGTGGCCTGGCTCTCCTGGTTCATCAGGGAGTGGTCCGGGTTGAGGGCGTCGATCACCAGGCCGCTGTCGGTGACGGCGACCGTGTTCGAGGTGCCGGTGGTGCCGACGACCGTTCCGGCGTTGTTGCGCCAGGTGCGGCCCCGGTCGTCGGAGTAGACGTACCCCGTGTCGTGGTTGGTGAGGCCGCCGCTGTTGCACATCACGGCGCCGTTCTGCTCGCGCCAGGTGAAGAAGGAGTGCAGCCGTCCGTTGCGGTCGTAGTCGATGCCGTGCAGGTACATGTTGCGGACGGTGCTGGAGCCGTGCTCGCTGGTGTACGTGCCGGTGGAGGAGCTCCACTCGCCGAGGGCGGTCCAGGTCGTGCCGTTGTACTCGGCGAGGGCGTTGCGGCCGTTGCCGGACACCCCCACGCGGTAGCTGAGCTGGAGCTTCCCGTCGGGGGTCGACACGAACTGCGGGTACGTGAACTGCGAGGTGAGCGCGAGTCCGTCGAGGGTGGACTGGGGCGACCCGAACCGGCTCGTGGTCCAGGTCAGGCCCGCGGGGTTGTCCATGAGCCCGGCCACCGACTTCACGTAGGTGAAGCCGTCGCTGTGGGAGTCCATGTGGAGGTGCAGGCGGCCGTCGGTCTTGGAGACACCCATGGAGATGACGTTGTGGGAGTCGTCGTAGCGCAGGGTGTGTCCGACCTTGACGGTCGACCAGGTGCTCGCGCCGAGCACGCGGCGGCCGATGACGGCGTTGCGGTCGGCGGTGTACCAGGCGGCGTACTGGTAGCCCTTGTGGGTGAGCAGGGCGTTCTTCTGGAACGAGTTGTTGTTGACCAGGCCGTCGTAGGAGACGAAGAAGATGGCCTGGCTGTCGAGCGTGGTGGTCCCGGTCCGGGTGACCGAGGGACCTGGGGCCGCCGCCCTGGCGGTACCGGCGAGGGCCGGGGCCGCGACGGTACCGAGCAGGGCGGTGGCCAGCAGGGTGCGTCTCTTCATGTCCGGGGCTCCTTGGCGTGTGGGGACGAGGAGGGGAACGAGCGAGGGAAGAGCACGGTGATCGGGCCGATGGGTCGGCGGGTAGATGGGTCGGCGGGTCGTCAGGCGAGGTGGAACACCTCGGTGAGCGGCTTCATGGCCTCGTCCGGTCTGGCGCCGTCCAGCGCTTCGAAGAACGGCGCCATCTCGGCCTGCCAGCGGGCGTTGACCCCGGTGGCCTCCATGCCCGCCTGCGCGGCCGCGAAGTCCTCGGTCTCCAGGTAGCCGACCAGCAGACCGTCCTCCCGCAGGAAGAGCGAGTAGTTGTGCCAGCCGGTGGCCGAGAGCGCCTCCTGCATCTCGGGCCACACGGTGGTGTGTCTCTCGCGGTACTCGTCGAGCCGGTCCTCACGGACCTTGAGCAGGAAACAGACACGCTGCATGAAGAACCACTCCGGGGTCGTGGGGGGGGGGAAGTGCCGTCGGCCGGGCCGCCCGTGACGCGGGAGGGCGGCCCTGCTGTCGGCGCCCGTCTCAGAAGTCGAACTGGTCGATGTTCTCGGCGTTGAACACGGTCGGCTTGCCGAGGTTGATCACGCCGTCCTTGCCGATGGTGAACTCACCCATGTCGCCGGCCTTGAAGGTCTCGCCCTCCTTGCCGGTGATCTGGCCGGAGACCAGCGCGACGGACGTACGGGCGGCCAGCTCGCCGAGCTTCGCCGGGTCCCACAGCTCGAACGCGTCGACGGTGCCGTTCTTGACGTACTTGCGCATGTCGTTCGGGGTGCCGAGGCCGGTCAGCTTGACCTTGCCCTTGTACTTGGAGCCCGACAGGTACTGGGCGGCGGCCTTGATGCCGACCGTGGTCGGGGAGATGATCCCCTTCAGCTTCGGGTACTCCTGGAGCAGGCCCTGGGTCTGCTGGAAGGACTGCTGGGCGTCGTCGTTGCCGTAGGCGGTCTTGACGAGCTTGATGTCCTTGTACTTCGGGTCCTTCAGCTCGTCCTTCATGAAGTCGATCCACGTGTTCTGGTTCGTCGCGGTCTGCGCGGCGGACAGGATCGCGATCTCGCCCTTGTAGCCGATCTGCTCGGCGAGCAGCTGCACCTCGGTGCGGCCCAGGTCCTCGGCGCTGGCCTGCGACACGAAGGCGTTGCGGCAGTCGGTCTTGGTGTCCGAGTCGTAGGTGACGACCTTGATGTCGTTCTTCATGGCCTGCTTGAGCGAGGTGCACAGCGCGCCCGGGTCCTGCGCGGACACGGCGATGGCGTCGACCTGCTGCTGGGTGAGCGTGTTGACGTAGGAGACCTGGCCGGCGGTGTCGGTGCCGCTGTTGGTGCCGACCTCCTTGTACTTCGAGCCCAGCTCGGTGAGGGCCTTCTCGCCGCCCTTGTCGGAGGAGGTGAAGTACGGGTTGTTGACCTGCTTGGGCAGGAAGCCGACGGTCAGGCCCTTCTTGGTGGCCGCGTTCGGGTCGGCCTTGCCGGCCGCCGCGTTCGAGCCGCCCTCGTCCTTGACGTCGTCCTTGGAGGTCCCCCCGCCGCAGGCGGTGAGGGCCAGGGCCAGAGAGGTGGTGGCAGCGAGAACCGCACAGGCTCGGCGGAGGGATGACTTGCGCATGGCTGGATCCTTTACTGGGATGAGTACGGTGCGCCCCGTAAGGGGCGCGGGGAACTGCGCGACCAGCCACAGACGGCCCGCAGATTACAAAACGGCCTGACCAGCGGGGCGTTACCGCCTAGCCGGTGGAACTGCGCGCCGCCCGGCGCCCCGCCCGTGCGACGGACACCTGCCGTGCCACGCGGGGCCCGAGCACGGACAGCACGAGCAGCACGCCCGTGACGACGATCTGGGACTGCGCGGAGACGTCCTGAAGGCTCATCACGTTCTGCAGGGCACCCAGCAGGAAGACACCGGCGATCGCACCGCCGAGCGTCCCCTTGCCGCCGTCGAAGTCGATCCCGCCCAGCAGCACCGCCGCCACGACGGACAGTTCGAGCCCCGTGGCGTTGTCGTACCGCGCGCTCGCGTAGTGCAGCGCCCAGAAGATGCCGGTCAGCGAGGCCATCAGTCCGGTCACGGTGAACAGGATCAGCTTCTGCCGCTTGACGCGGATGCCGGCGAACCGCGCGGCCTCCTCGTTGGCGCCGACCGCGAACAGGGATCGCCCGAACGGGGTGGCGTGCAGCGCGACCACGGCGATCGCGAGCAGCACCAGGAAGGGCAGGAACGCGTACGGGATGAAGGTGTCCCCGAGGCGGCCGGCCGCGAAGTCCAGGTACTGGGTGGGGAAGTCGGTCACCGCGTCGGAGCCGAGCACGATCTGCGCGATGCCCCGGTAGGCGGCGAGCGTGCCGATGGTGACGGCGAGGGACGGCAGTCCCAGGCGGGTCACGAGCAGCCCGTTGATCAGCCCGCACACCACACCGAGGAGCAGACAGATCGGGATGATCGTCTCGATGGTCATGCCCTGGTTCCACAGGGCGCCCATCACCGCCCCGGACAGACCGGCCGTGGAGGCCACCGAGAGGTCGATCTCGCCGGACACCACGAGCATCGTCATCGGCAGGGCGATCAGCGCGATGGGCAGCGTGTTGCCGATGAGGAACGACAGGTTGAGCGCGTTGCCGAAGCCGTCCACGGTGGTGAAGGAGAGCAGCAGGACGACGATCAGGAGGGCCCCGACCACCGTGTCCCAGCGGACGGCGCGCGTGAGAGCGGAGTCAGCCATGGCGGGCGTTCCTCTTCTTCAGTGCGGTCGCCACGCGCAGGGCGACGATCCGGTCGACCGCGATGGCGAGGATGAGCAGGATGCCGTTGATGGCGAGCACCCAGACCGAGCTGACGCCGAGGGCGGGCAGCACGCTGTTGATGGAGGTGAGGAGCAGTGCGCCGAGGGCCGCTCCGTAGACGCTGCCGGAGCCGCCGGTGAAGACGACGCCACCGACCACGACCGCGCTGACGACGGTGAGTTCGTAGCCGTTGCCGGTGCCGGAGTCGACGTTGCCGAACCGGGCGAGGTACAGCGCGCCCGCGAGGCCCGCGAGGGCTCCGCAGAAGGTGTACGCGGCGAGGATGCGCTTGCGTACGGGGATGCCGGCGAGCCGGGCGGCCTCCGGGTTGGAGCCGAGCGCGTACAGCTCGCGGCCGCTGCCGAAGTGCTTGAGGTAGTACGCCGTGGCGATCAGGACCGCCAGCGCGATCAGGGCCAGGTACGGCACGGCGGAGATGCCGCCGGAGCCGAAGTCGATGAAGCCGTCGGGCAGGCCCGCCGCGGTGATCTGCCGGGAGCCGACCCAGATGGAGTCGATGCCGCGGATGATGTAGAGCGTGCCGAGGGTGACGACGAGCGCGGGCACCTGGCCGAGGCTGACGAGCAGTCCGTTGACCAGGCCGCAGCCGACGCCGAGGAGGACCGCGAGGACCACCGCGACGACGGAGTTGCCGCCGCCTTCCAGGTAGGTGCCGGCGGCGAAGGCGCTGATGCCGAGCGTCGAACCGACGGACAGGTCGACGTTGCGGGTGATGACGACCAGGGACTGGCCGGTGGCGACCAGCACGAGGATGGTCGCGTTCAGCAGGAGGTCCTTGATGCCCTGCTCGGACAGGAAGTCGCTGTTGCCGATCTGGGTGATGACGATCATCACCAGGAAGACCAGCAGGATGGCGAGTTCGCGCATCTTGAAGACGCGGTCCACCAGCCGGGTGCCGCTGGACTTGGGCACCTCGGCGGCGGGGGCGGGGTTGGGAGCGGTGACCGTCACGCGGCTGCCCTCCCGGTGGCTGCGGCCATCACGGTTTCCTCGGTGGCGTCGGTACGTGCGATCTCGGCGGTGAGCCGGCCCTCGTGCATGACGAGGACCCGGTCGGCCATGCCGAGGATCTCGGGCAGGTCGGAGGAGATCATCAGGACGGCCACCCCGTCGGCGGCCAGCTGGCTGAGCAGCCGGTGCACCTCGGCCTTCGTACCGACGTCGATGCCGCGGGTCGGCTCGTCGACGATCAGCACCTTGGGGCCGGTGGCGAGCCACTTGGCGAGGACGACCTTCTGCTGGTTGCCGCCGGACAGCGTGTTGACGGTGTCGGCGATCCGGGCGTACTTGACCTGGAGCTTGACGGCCCAGTCGAGGGAGCGGCTGCGCTCGGCGCCGCGGTCCATCAGACCCGCCTTGACGGTCTTGCGCAGTCCGGTGAGGCCGATGTTGCGCTCGATGGACATGTCCATCACCAGGCCCTGGGCGCGGCGGTCCTCGGGGACGAGGGCGAGGCCCGCGGCCATGGCCGTGGAGGGCGCGCCGTTCGTCAGCTTCTTCCCGTCCAGCTCGACCTCTCCGGCGTCCCAGCGGTCGACGCCGAAGACGGCCCGGGCGACCTCCGTGCGCCCGGCGCCGACGAGTCCGGCGAGGCCGACGATCTCGCCGCGGCGGACGTCGAAGGAGACGTCGGTGAAGACACCCTCGCGGGTCAGGCGCCGCACGCTCAGGGCGACCTCGCCCGCCCGGACGTCCTGCTTGGGGTAGAGCTCGTCGAGGTCGCGGCCGACCATGCGGCGGACGAGGTCCTCCTCGGTCATGCCGTCGAGCGGTTCGCTGGAGATCAGGGCCCCGTCGCGCAGGGTCGTGACCCGCTTGCAGATCTGGAAGATCTCTTCCAGCCGGTGCGAGATGAACAGCACGGCCGAGCCCTGCTCCCGCAGTGCGCGGACCACTCCGAAGAGGCGGGCCACCTCGCTGCCGGTGAGGGCGGCGGTCGGCTCGTCCATGATCAGGACGCGGGCGTCGAAGGAGAGCGCCTTGGCGATCTCGACGATCTGCTGGTCCGCGATGGACAGGCCGCGCGCCGGGCGTTCGGGGTCGAGCTCGACGCCGAGCCGCTTCATGAGGGCCAGGGTCGCGGCGTGCGTGGCCTTGTGGTCGATCCGGCCGAGGGCCCGCCGGGGCTGGCGCCCCATGAAGATGTTCTCGGCGATCGAGAGGTCGGGAAAGAGGGTCGGCTCCTGATAGATCACCGCGATACCCGCGTCGCGGGCGTCGGCGGGACCGTGGAAGAGGGTGGGCTCGCCGTCCAGGAGCACCTGACCGGCGTCCGGTCGGTGCACGCCGGCGAGCGTCTTGATGAGGGTCGACTTGCCCGCGCCGTTCTCTCCGGCGAGTGCGTGCACTTCGCCGGGGAAGAGTTCCAGGGACACGTCCCGCAGGGCGCGTACGGCACCGAAGGACTTCGAGATGTCCTTGAGTGCCAGCACGGGGGCCGGATCCGCGTCGGACCGGTGGGTCATGAGGGCTCCTCAACGACGCGGGCGATGCGGCCTCACGACGTCGTGAAAGGTTTCAACTAGGTTGCCGGGACGTTAGACATGTAGCCCAGGTCACGTCAATGGGTACAGGCCGAAATTTTCGATAGCCAAAGGTCACAACCGAGTCACGGCAAGGCGTCCGCGCCGGAGGGGTTGACAGCCTTTCGGGGGGCTCATAACTTCTGCCTTCTGAATCGTTTCAGAGCCGTGGTGTCAGCCATGGTGTTCGGAAGCCGTTCGGAACCGATGCCACAACGGAAGTCACAGGAGCCCCGAAGTGACCGAGCTCGCCGCGGTGAAGGCCGCCCTCAAGACCCAGGCAGTAGAGACGCCGTCGTGGGCGTACGGGAACTCGGGAACCCGCTTCAAGGTGTTCGCGCAGCCAGGAGTTCCCCGCAACCCTTTCGAAAAGATCGACGACGCGGCGAAGGTGCACGAGTTCACGGGGGCCGCGCCCACCGTGGCGATGCACATTCCCTGGGACCGGGTCGAGGACTACGCGGCGCTCGCCAAGCACGCCGAGGAACGCGGTGTGGCCCTCGGCGCGATCAACTCCAACACCTTCCAGGACGACGACTACAAGCTGGGCAGCGTCTGCCACCCGGACGCCGCAGTGCGCAGGAAGGCCGTGGGCCACCTGCACGAGTGCATCGACATCATGGACGCCACCGGGTCGAAGGACCTGAAGCTGTGGTTCGCCGACGGTACGAACTATCCCGGCCAGGACGACCTCCGGGAGCGCCAGGACCGGCTCGCCGAGGCCCTCGCCCAGGTGTACGAGCGTCTCGGCGACGACCAGCGGATGCTGCTTGAGTACAAGTTCTTCGAGCCGGCCTTCTACGCGACCGACGTGCCGGACTGGGGCACGGCGTACGCCCACTGCCTGAAACTCGGCCCCAAGGCGCAGGTCGTCGTCGACACGGGCCACCACGCGCCCGGCACCAACATCGAGTTCATCGTCGCCACGCTGCTGCGGGAGGGGAAGCTCGGGGCGTTCGACTTCAACTCGCGGTTCTACGCGGACGACGACCTGATGGTCGGTGCGGCCGACCCCTTCCAGCTGTTCCGGATCATGTACGAGGTCATCCGGGGCGGCGGCTTCACCGCCGATGTGGCGTTCATGCTCGACCAGTGCCACAACATCGAGGCGAAGATCCCGGCGATCATCCGGTCCGTGATGAACGTGCAGGAGGCCACCGCGAAGGCGCTGCTCGTCGACGGAGAGGCCTTGGCCGTCGCGCAGCGGTCCGGTGACGTGCTGGCCGCGAACGCGGTGGTCATGGACGCGTACAACACGGATGTGCGGCCGTTGGTCGCGGAGGTTCGTGAGGAGCTCGGGTTGGACGCGGACCCGATCGCCGCGTATTCCCGGTCCGGGTGGGCGGAGAAGATCGCCTCCGAGCGGGTGGGTGGGCAGCAGGCCGGTTGGGGGGCCTGACCCCAGCTTCCCTCGGCCTTGGCGGTCCGCTCGCCGTGGGGCCGGGGGCCGACTGCGGGTCGTGCGTGGCTGGTCGCGGCCCCTGCGGGGCTTGAACCCTGGCGGTCCACTCGCCGTGGGGGCTGAGGCCGGTGGCCTACTGCGGGTCGTGCGTGGCTGGTCGCGCAGTTCCCCGCGCCCCTTGCGGGGCTTTCTCCTCATCTCTTCTTTTAAGGAACCGGAACATGGCAAACCAATCCCGTCCCCATCCTGAGGCCGCTGCTCTGCTCGGGCGGTCCAATCGGCTTGGTGCTGATCCTCGTAATACCAACTACGCGGGGGGCAACACGTCCGCGAAGGGGACCGAGACCGACCCTGTGACCGGCGGGGACGTCGAGTTGATGTGGGTCAAGGGGTCCGGGGGCGACCTGGGCACCCTGACCGAGGGCGGGCTCGCCGTGTTGCGGCTCGACCGGCTGCTCGCGCTGAAGGACGTGTACCCGGGCGTCGAGCGCGAGGACGAGATGGTCGCCGCCTTCGACTACTGCCTGCACGGCAAGGGCGGGGCCGCGCCTTCGATCGACACCGCGATGCATGGTCTGGTGGACGCCGCCCATGTCGATCATCTGCATCCCGACTCCGGGATCGCGCTCGCCTGTGCGGCCGACGGGGAGAAGCTGACCGCCGAGTGTTTCGGGGACAGCGTGGTGTGGGTGCCGTGGCGGCGGCCCGGTTTCCAGCTGGGGCTGGACATCGCCGCGGTCAAGGAGGCCAACCCGCAGGCCGTCGGCTGTGTCCTCGGCGGGCACGGCATCACCGCCTGGGGCGCCACCGCCGAGGAGTGCGAGCGCAACTCGCTGCACATCATCCGTACCGCCGAGGAGTTCCTCGTCGAGCGCGGGAAGGCCGACCCCTTCGGTCCGGCGCTCGACGGGTACGCCGCGCTCGGTGACGCCGAGCGGCGGGAGCGGGCCGCCGCGCTCGCGCCCGTCATCCGGTCGCTGGCCTCGCAGGACCGGCCCCAGGTCGGGCACTTCACCGACTCCGAGGTCGTCCTCGACTTCCTGGCGAGCACCGAGCACCCGCGCCTCGCCGCCCTCGGCACCTCCTGCCCGGACCACTTCCTCCGGACGAAGGTCAGGCCGCTCGTCCTCGATCTGCCGTCGGCCGCCGGACTCGACGAGGCGGTCGCGCGGCTGAAGGAGCTGCACACCGAGTACCGCGCGGAGTACGCCGCCTACTACCAGCGGCACGCCGACGCCGACTCCCCCGCCATGCGCGGCGCCGACCCGGCGATCGTGCTGGTCCCCGGCGTCGGCATGTTCTCCTTCGGCAAGGACAAGCAGACCGCGCGCGTGGCCGGCGAGTTCTACGTCAACGCGATCAACGTGATGCGCGGCGCGGAGGCCGTCTCGACCTACGCGCCGATCGAGGAGTCCGAGAAGTTCCGCATCGAGTACTGGGCCCTGGAGGAAGCCAAGCTTCAGCGCATGCCCAAGGCCAAGCCGCTCGCCACCCGGGTCGCGCTCGTGACCGGCGCCGGCAGCGGGATCGGCAAGGCCATCGCCGAGCGACTCGTCGCCGAGGGCGCCTGTGTCGTGATCGCGGACCTCAACGCGGACAACGCCGCCGAGGTCGCCACCGCGCTCGGCGGCCCCGACAAGGCCGTCGCCGTCGCCGTGGACGTGACCTCCGAGGAGCAGATCACCGAGGCCTTCAAGGCGGCGGTCCTCGCCTTCGGCGGTGTCGACCTGGTCGTGAACAACGCCGGCATCTCCATCTCCAAGCCGCTCCTGGAGACCACGGCGAAGGACTGGGACCTCCAGCACGACATCATGGCCCGCGGCTCCTTCCTCGTCTCGCGCGAGGCGGCCCGGGTGATGATCGCGCAGGAGCTGGGCGGCGACGTCATCTACATCGCGTCCAAGAACGCCGTCTTCGCGGGCCCGAACAACATCGCCTACTCGGCGACCAAGGCCGACCAGGCCCATCAGGTCAGGCTCCTCGCCGCCGAGCTGGGCGAGCACGGCATCCGCGTCAACGGCATCAACCCCGACGGGGTCGTGCGCGGTTCCGGGATCTTCGCCGGCGGCTGGGGCGCCCAGCGCGCGGCCACCTACGGCATCGAGGAGGAGAAGCTCGGCGAGTTCTACGCCCAGCGGACCATCCTCAAGCGCGAGGTCCTGCCCGAGCACGTCGCGAACGCCGTCTTCGCCCTGACCGGCGGCGACCTCACGCACACCACCGGTCTGCACGTCCCGGTCGACGCCGGCGTCGCCGCCGCGTTCCTCCGATGACGGACCTCGCTCGGGAACCGGCGGTGAAGTCGTACGCCGCGGTCGACCTCGGCGCGTCCAGCGGACGCGTCATGGTCGGCCGCGTCGGCCCCGACTCGCTGGAACTGACGGAGGCCCACCGCTTCCCGAACCGGCCGGTGCGTACGCCCGAGGGCCTGCGCTGGGACATCCTGTCCCTGTACGCGGGGGTCCTCGACGGGCTGCGCGCGGCCGGGCCCGTCGACTCGGTCGGCATCGACAGCTGGGCCGTGGACTACGGCCTGCTCGACGCCGACGGGGCGCTGCTCGGCAACCCGGTGCACTACCGCGACGCCCGCACCCAGGGCGTCGCGGAGAAGGTGTGGGCCACCGTGCCCGCCGCCGAGCTGTACGCGGCCACCGGACTCCAGTACGCCCCCTTCAACACGCTGTACCAGCTGGTGGCGGCCGGTTCCTCCGCACAACTGGCGCACGCGAAGCGCCTGTTGCTCATCCCGGATCTGCTGACGTACTGGCTGACGGGCGAGGCGGGCACGGAGCTGACCAACGCCTCCACCACCCAGCTGATCGACCCGCGCACGGGTGACTGGTCGTACGACGTGGCGGCGCGTCTCGGTGTCGACCTGGACCTCTTCGCGCCGCTGCGGCGGCCCGGGGACCCGGCTGGTCTGCTCCGGCCGGACGTGCTGGAGGAGACCGGGCTGACGGGTCCGGTGCCGGTGACGACCGTCGGTTCCCACGACACCGCCTCCGCGGTGGCCGCCGTCCCGGCCGTGAACGAGCGGTTCGCCTACATCTGCACCGGGACCTGGTCGCTGGTGGGTCTCGAGCTGGACGCACCCGTCCTCACCGAGGCGAGCCGCACCGCGAACTTCACCAACGAACTGGGCCTGGACGCCACGGTCCGCTATCTGCGGAACATCATGGGCCTGTGGCTGCTCCAGGAGTGCCTGCGGGAGTGGGGCAACCCCGACCTCGGCGAACTCCTGTCCGCCGCCGCCCAGGTGCCGGCGCTGCGGTCCGTCGTGGACGCGGGTGACTCCGGGTTCCTGGCCCCCGGCCGGATGCCGTCCCGGATCGCCGACGCCTGCCGGGAGTCGGGGCAGCCCGTGCCCGCCTCGCGCGCCGAGATCACCCGGTGCATCCTCGACTCGCTCGCCCTCGCCCACCGCCGGGCGGTCCTCCAGGCGCGGGAACTGGCCGACCACCCGGTCGACGTCGTGCACATCGTCGGCGGCGGCGCCCGCAACGCCCTGCTGTGCCGCCTGACCGCCGACGCCTGCGGCCTCCCGGTCGTGGCGGGCCCACCGGAGGCGGCGGCCCTGGGCAACGTCCTGGTACAGGCCCGCGCCCACGGCCAGGTGGGCGACCGCACGGAGATGCGCGCGCTACTGGCCCGCACCCAGCCCCTGACCCGCTACGAGCCGCAGGGCACCACGGCGGCCTGGCGGTCGGCCGAGTCCCGCCTGAGCGGCCGATGACAGGAAATCAGCTCCAGCACAGGCGCCCCGAAAGGGGCGCGGGGAACTGCGCGGCCGGCCACGGCGAACCCGCACCCGAAAACCCCGCGGAGACCACCGCTCATTCCGGCAGGGCCCCGCGCCGCGTACGGTGCATCCATCCGACGTACAACCCCAAGGAGCCGCGATGCGTGTCGCCCTGTTCCTGACCTGTGTCAACGACACGCTCTATCCGGACACGGGCCGAGCCGTCGTGAAGCTGCTGACCAGGCTGGGCGTCGACGTCGACTTCCCGATGGCGCAGACCTGCTGCGGGCAGGCGCACTACAACACCGGATACCGCCACGAGGCCGAACCACTGGCCCGGCACTTCTCCGATGTGTTCGGCGGGTACGACGCGATCGTGACCCCCTCCGGTTCGTGCGGCGCGATGGTCCGCGAGCTGTACCCCCGGATGGGCGAACGGGCCCGCGCGGAGGGCCGCGGCGACGGCCTCGCCACCACCCTCGCGCCGGTCGTACCGAAGACGTACGAACTCACCGAGTTCCTCGTGGACGTGCTCAAGGTGACCGACGTGGGCGCGTACTACCCGCACACCGTCACCTACCACCCCACCTGCCACGGCCTGCGCAGCCTCGGTCTCGGCGACCGCCCGCGCCGACTGCTCCAGTCCGTCGAGGGACTTGAGCTCAAAGAGCTGCCGGGCGCCGACGAGTGCTGCGGCTTCGGCGGCACCTTCGCGCTGAAGAACTCCGATGTCTCGGCGGCGATGGGCGCGGACAAGGTCCGCAACGCGGAGTCGACGGGCGCCGACGTACTGTGCGCCGCCGACAACTCCTGCCTCATGCACATCGGCGGCACCATGACCCGACTCAGGACGGGCATGCGCCCGGTACACATCGCGGAGATCCTGGCGAGCACGGAGGAGGAGCGGGCATGAGCGGTGGCACGTATCTCGGTATGCCGGCCTTTCCGAAGGCCGCGCACGAGGCCGTCCACAACCAGACCCTGCGCGGCAATCTGCGGCACGCGACGCACACCATCCGCGCCAAGCGCGCGAACGCGGTCGCGGAGGTCTCCGACTGGGCCGAGCTGCGCGAGGCCGGCAAGCAGATCAAGGACCACACGCTCCGTCATCTCGACCGCTATCTCGTGCAGTTGGAGGAGTCGGTCACGGCGGCGGGCGGCACCGTGCACTGGGCCGCCGACGCGGACGAGGCCAACCGCATCGTCACGTACCTGGTGAAGGCGACCGGGGAGAGCGAGGTCGTCAAGGTCAAGTCGATGGCCACGCAGGAGATCGGGCTGAACGAGGCGCTCGAAGCCGAGGGCATCAACGCCTACGAGACCGATCTCGCCGAGCTGATCGTGCAGTTGGGCAAGGACCGGCCCTCGCACATCCTCGTCCCGGCCATCCACCGCAACCGCGGCGAGATCCGTGAGATCTTCACGCGCGAGATGAGCGAGTGGGGCCGCCCGGCACCGGAGGGCCTGACCGACACGCCCGCCGAACTGGCCGACGCGGCCCGGCTGCACCTGCGGGAGAAGTTCCTGCGCGCCAAGGTCGGTGTCTCCGGCGCCAACTTCATGGTCGCCGAGACCGGCACCCTGGTCGTGGTGGAGTCCGAGGGCAACGGCCGGATGTGCCTGACCCTGCCCGAGACGCTGATCTCGGTCGTCGGCATCGAGAAGATCGTACCGACCTGGCAGGACCTGGAGGTCTTCCTGCAGACCCTCCCCCGCTCCTCGACGGCCGAGCGCATGAACCCGTACACCTCGACGTGGACGGGCACCACGGACGAGGACGGGCCGCAGGACTTCCATCTGGTCCTCATCGACAACGGGCGCACCGACACGCTGGCCGACGAGGTGGGACGCCAGGCGCTGCGCTGCATCCGCTGCTCGGCGTGTCTCAATGTCTGCCCGGTGTACGAGCGGGCGGGCGGCCACGCGTACGGCTCGGTCTACCCGGGCCCCATCGGTGCGATCCTCAGCCCGCAACTGCGGGGCACCGAGAGCGAGATAGACGCCTCGCTCCCGTACGCGTCCTCGCTGTGCGGTGCCTGCTACGACGTGTGCCCGGTCGCGATCGACATCCCGGAGGTGCTGGTGCATCTGCGGGAACGGGTCGTGCAGGGCGGTGCCGTGACCCGCGAGGGCGCGAAGGTCGTCGTCAAGCCAGCCAAGGGGCACGCAGCCGAGCGGGCGGCGATGCGCGCCGCGCGGTGGGCGTTCAGCCGTCCGGGCGCGCTGCGCACCGGCCAGCGGATGGCGTCCCGGACCCGCCGCTTCCATCCGCGGACGCTGCCGGGCCCCGGCAAGGCGTGGAGCGAGACCCGGTCGCTGCCGGCGGTTCCCGCGGAACCGTTCCGCGACTGGTGGCAGCGGACCCGGGGCGGAAAGGACACCTCGAAGTGAGCAGCAGGGATCTGATCCTGGCCCGGGTGCGGCGTGCGCTGGCCGATGTGCCGCAGGACGACACGCCGTACGACCAGGCCTTCGCGCGCCCGTATCTGCGCGAGCACGGGCATCGGGGTGTCGCCGAGACGGTGGACCTGCTGGCGGAGAACCTGGCGGACTACCGGGCCCTCGTGCACCGCTGCACGGCCGGTGAGCTGGCGGCGACGATCGCCCGGCTGCTGGCCGAGCGGGGTTCGGCGGCGGTCTGCGTACCGACGGGCCTGGATCCGGCGTGGCTCGCGGCCACCGAGGTCACCCAGGTGCCCGACTCCGCCGCGAACACCCCGGACGAACTGGACCGGGTCGACAGCGTGGTCACGGCGTGTGCCGTCGCCATCGCCGAGACCGGCACCATCGTGCTGGACGGGAGCCCGGATCAGGGCCGCCGCCGGATCACGCTGGTCCCGGACCACCACATCTGTGTCGTCCGCGTCCCGGAGCAGGTCGTCTCCTCGGTGCCCCAGGGCCTGGAGCGCGTCGACCCGGCCCGCCCGCTGACCTGGATCTCGGGTCCGTCCGCCACCAGTGACATCGAGCTCGACCGGGTCGAGGGGGTGCACGGTCCGCGCACCCTTGAGGTGGTGCTGGTGAGCGGAGAGTGACGGACGCGGTTAGCGTGAGGGAATGATCCGGTTCGAACAGGTCACCAAGCGCTATCCGGACGGTACGACCGCGGTGGACGGGCTCTCCTTCGAGGTGTCCGAGGGCGAACTCGTCACGCTCGTGGGCCCGTCCGGCTGCGGCAAGACGACGACCATGATGATGGTCAACCGGCTCATCGAGCCGACCTCGGGCCGGATCCTCGTCGACGGCGAGGACATCGCGAAGGTCGACCCGGTGCGGCTGCGCCGGCGGATCGGTTACGTCATCCAGCAGGTGGGCCTCTTCCCGCACCGCACGGTCCTGGACAACACGGCGACCGTGCCGACCCTCATCGGCTGGAAGAGGGCGAAGGCGCGGGCGCGGGCCGCCGAACTGCTCGACCTGGTCGGGCTCGACCCGAAGACGTTCGGCTCCCGCTATCCCGACCAGCTCTCGGGCGGTCAGCGCCAGCGGGTCGGCGTGGCGCGGGCGCTGGCCGCCGACCCGCCCGTCCTGCTGATGGACGAGCCCTTCGGGGCGGTCGACCCGGTGGTGCGGGAGCAGTTGCAGGACGAGTTCCTGCGGATGCAGGCGGCCGTGCGCAAGACGGTGCTGCTGGTCACGCACGACATCGAGGAGGCCGTCCGGCTCGGCGACCGCATCGCCGTGTACGGGCAGGGCCGCATCGAGCAGTACGACACGCCGGGGGCGGTGCTGGGCACCCCGGCGACCCCGTACGTGGCGGGCTTCGTGGGCGCCGACCGGGGCCTGAAGCGGCTGTCGGTCACCGAGATCGAGCCCGACGACCTGGAGCAGCCGCCGGTGGTGCGCCTCGACGAGCCCGCCGAGCGGGCCGCCGAACGGCTGCGCGCGGAGGGCGCGCGCTGGGCGGTCGTCCTGGACGCGGACGGCGATCTGCACGGCTGGGTGGGCGCCGAGGCGCTGGCCGGGGGCGGCACGGTGGCCGCCCTCGTCCATCGGATGAACTCCTGGGTCGCGGTGGGCGCCCCGCTCAAGCAGGCCTTCGGCGTGATGCTCCAGCACGACGCCGGCTGGGTGGCCGTGCTCGACGGGGCGCGCTTCCTCGGCGTACTGACCCCGGCGAAGCTGCACGAGGCGCTGCGCCGCTCGGTGGACGCGGACGCGCTTGGTGTGCCGCGGGGTCAGGTGGACTTCGACTCGGTGGCGGACGCCTGAGTCCTGGACCTCCTGCCGCTGTCCGCGCCGACCGCAGCACCCGTACCTGGTGTGGCGCCCGTATCCGCTGTGTCGTCCGCACCTGCTGTGTCGCCCGGGTCGGCCGTCCGGTCCGCGCCGTAGGAGCGGGACGAGCGGTTCAGCAGTCCGAAGGCCCATCGTTCGTTGAAGCCCGACAGGAAGCCGATGGCGCACCAGAACACCCAGAACGAGGTGTTCGTCCCCTCACCGCCGCCGCAGATGTCGGCCGTGGCGACCGGTATCTCGATCACCTGGACGAACTCCGCGCTCAGCAGCAGGAACACGGCGATACCGAGGACCCAGCCGATGACCACGCGGTAGACGCCCTCGTGCCGCATGCTCCGCGACATCTGGCCCGGTACGACGGCCGCGCTGTGTCCGTTGGTCTTGCGACGGGTCAGTTCGTCCCCGCTGTTGCGCAGCCGCGCCAGCACGCTGAACACCGCGCCGAACGCCCCGGCTCCGCCGCTCAGGAAGACACCCATGAGCGTCCAGCGGTCGCTGCAGCTCAGGGTGATTCCCACGTCCGCGAGCCATCCCCACGCGCCCGCCATCAGCGGAAGGCCGAGCAGCAGGAGGCTGATCAGCAGCCCGCTGGAGAGCCCGACGTTGAGCCCGCGGCTGACGGCCACCGCTCTGTCCTGGCGCACCCTGGCCCGGATGCCGGCGATCTCCTTGTCCAGGTAGGCGGCCATGCTGGACCTGGCCGATGCGTCGTCGAGCTGCGGGGAGGCGAGCGCGCTGCGCAGCGTGTACACCACGGTGGCCATCAGCGAGATCCTGGTCTCCCGCTCGAAGGCCCGCTGGGAGACCCCGTACAGCCGCTGGAGTTCCAGCTGCTGCTTCGGGAACGCTCTGCCCAGCTTCTCGTAGTCGCCGCGGGAAACCGAATCCGCTTCGCTCAGCAGTTCGGGCTTTTCGACCGTGGGCGCCCCCACCCTCATTTCCGATAACTTCTCCCGCCTCGTCGGGCGGTGTCCCCCGTTTTCCATGTAAGACGTGTACCGACACGGGGGTTGTGCGGGAAGCCGTTCCGCCGCACCAGTACTGCGACAGTCGTCACGGTCCCGCTACGGGAGCAATCCGCGGTCCCGCAGATACGTCCGGGCCACGTCCTCGGGCAGTCGGCGCCAGCTGTCCACCTGCTGGTTCATGGACGCCAGGTCCCGTGTCGTCAGTACCCCGTTGAGCTTGCCGAGGGCCGCCGCGACGTTCTTGCCGCCCGCCCGCGAGCGGTTGACCACCGGCACGATGTAGTCGGCGTTCTGGAGGTGTCTGTCGTCCGTGAGCAGGACCAGGCCGAAGTCGTCGAGGGTCGCGTCCGTCGTGGTGGTCAGCACCATCTGGTCCTGGCCGTTCTGCACGGCCCGTTTCGCCTGCGTAGTGCCGACGCCCTTGGGGTCCACACCGGTGATGTCGATGCCGTACGTCTTCTTCAATCCTGGTTCGCAGTACGGCCGTTGCACGCACTCGTCGCCCGCCGCGAGCCGCACGGCGACGCCGGACGCCCCCAGGTCGCTGAGTGTCTTCAGGTCGTGCTCGCGGGCGAAGGCCCGGGTCACGGCGAAGGCGTTCTGGTCGACGGCCTTGCCGGGGTCGAGGACGGTGAGTCCGCGGGGCGTGGCCAGTTTCCGCAGCGCGGCCATCGTGGCGTCCAGGTCGGGCGAGCCGACGGCGGGGGCGTCCGCCCCGTTGGTCTTGGCGTTCAGCCAGTCCGCGAAGGTCGCCGCGTACTCGGCGACGACGTCGATCTGCCCCGATTCCAGGGCGGGTTCGTACAGTTCGCGGTTGGCGACGGTGAGCGTCGACGTCCTGTAGCCGGCCTGGTTCAGCAGCAGTCCGTACATGGTGGCCAGCAGGTCGCTCTCGGTGAAGCCGGCCGAGCCGATGGTCAGGTTCCTGCTGTCGCCGGGCGGTGCGGTGACCTCGCCCTGGTTCTCCAGGGAGGGGCCGGAGGCGCAGGCGGTCGGCAGGAGCAGCAGGAGCACGCCGGCGAGGGCCCCGCCCCACCTGGTCCCGTGCCCCGCCCTCATCGTGTGCCCCGTCGGGGCAGCAGCCGTTCGGCCGCCTCGAAGACGGCCTCGACGAGCAGCGCGAAGACGGCCACGAGGACGGCTCCGGCGACGACCTGCGGCGTGCTCGCCAGGTTGAACCCGGCGGTGATGATCCGGCCGAGTCCGCCGCCGCCCGCGAGCGCGGCGATCGTGGCGGTGGCCACGAGCTGTACGGCCGCGATCCGCACCCCGCCCATGATCATCGGCATCGCGAGCGGCGCCTCGACCCGCCACAGCAGCTGCCGGCCGGTCATCCCCATGCCGCGGGCCGCCCGGACGACGTCCCGGTCGACCTCGCGCATCCCGACGTACGCGTTGGTGAGCAGCGGCGGTACGGCGAACAGGACGAGCGCGACGACGGTGGGGCCCTCGCCCCGGTCGCCGATGGGGGTGAGCAGCAGCAGGACCAGGACCGCGAAGGTGGGGACGGCCCGGCCGACGTTCGAGATGTTGACGGCGAGCGCGCCGCCCCTGCCTAGGTGGCCCAGGACGAGGGCGACGGGCAGCGCGATCAGACAGCTGATGACGAGGCAGACGACGGTCAGGACGAGATGCTGGCCGAGCCGGTGCCAGACGCCGTCGTCGCCCGCCCAGTGCGCCGGGTCGGTGAGCCAGTTCCAGGCGTCGGTGAGGGTGTTCATCCGCGCCTCGCTCTCGTCCAGGGGGTGATCAGCCACTGGATCCCGAGCAGCAGCAGATCGGCGGCGACCGCGATGACCACGCACAGCACGGACGCGGTGAGGACCTGGGCCTTGAAGTAGGTGTTCATGCCCGCGTAGATGAGGTTGCCGAGCCCTCCGAAGCCGACGATCGCGCCGACCGTGGCGAGCGAGACCGCGGAGACGGTGGCGATCCTGAGCCCCGCCATGGCGGCGGGCAGGGCCAGCGGCAGTTCGACGGTGAGCAGGAGCCGCACGGGCCCGTACCCCATGCCGCGGGCCGCCTGCCGGGTGTCCTCGGGTACGGCCCGGAGCCCGGCCAGGATGTTCCGTACGAGCAGGGTCAGCGAGTAGAGGACGAGCCCGGCGACGACGAGGGCCGCCGACAGCCCGTACACCGGCAGGAGCAGCGAGAACATCGCCAGCGACGGGATCGTGTAGAGGACGGTCGTGACGGCGAGCACCGGGCCCGCGGCCCAGCCCCAGCGGCGGGCCAGTACGGCCAGCGGCAGGGCGATCGCCAGGCCGATGAGGACGGACAGCACCGTCAGCTGGAGGTGCTGGCCGACCGCGTCGAGGAGGATGTGGCGGCGGGTGCTCAGATAGTCGCCGCAGATCCACTCGTTGCGCGCGAGGCAGTCGTCCGGGGGCGCGGTCACGGGTCCCTTCCGGTCACGGGTCCGGTCACGGTCCATTCCAGCGGGCCGGGCGGCGTACGGCGCGAATTGATGACCCGTACGGGGAGCCGGCCGCACAGGGAGTGACCCGAAGGAGGAGTTACGCACGGGCCGTGGGGCGCGTTGAACGCCCCTTGCGCCTCTCCCGTACTTCAGGGACAGCGGGCTTCCCCTGCCCGCCGTCCCAGGAGGAATCCCGCCCATGACGACCGCACCCCGCACCGCCGCCCTCGTCGTCCTCGCCGGGACGGCCCCGCTCCTGCTCGCGGTGGGGGCCGCCGGGCCCGCAGCCGCGCACGGGGCGCCGACGGATCCGGTCAGCCGGGTGGTGGCCTGCTCCCCCGAGGGCGGACAGCGGGCGCAGTCGGCGGCCTGCCGGGCCGCCACCGCCTCCGGTGTCGCCGTCTTCGACAACCTGCGGCTGGCGGGTGTCGGCGGCCGGGACCGGCAGGTCGTCCCCGACGGCAAGCTGTGCAGCGGTGGCCTCGCCGCCTACCGGGGCCTGGACCTGGCCCGCGCCGACTGGCCCTCGACCACGTTGACGGCCGGGGCGGCCATGACGCTCACCTACAAGTCGACGATCCCGCACACAGGAACGTTCAAGCTGTTCCTGACGAAGGACGGCTACGACCCGACGAAGCCGCTCAAGTGGTCCGATCTGCCGGCCAAGCCCTTCGCGACGGCCACCGATCCTGCCCTGGTGAACGGCGCCTACCGGATCAAGGCCACGCTGCCGGCCGACCGCACCGGACGCCATCTGCTGTACACGATCTGGCAGAACACGAGTACGCCGGACACGTACTACTCGTGCTCCGACGTGGTCTTCCCCGCCGCGAAGGACGCTGCCGGGTCCGCGGGCTCCGGCGGCTCCGCGACGCGCAAGCCGGCCGCGTCGCCGACGAAGTCCGCGGCGGCGGAGACCAGCGCCGCGCCCTCCCCGTCGAAGTCCCCGGCCGGCGCCACCAGTGCTCCCCCGCAGCCGTCGGAGACGGTGACCAGTGATCCCGGCGAGGCGGTCTCCTCCGCCACCTCCGGCGACGACCGGGCCCCGGCGCTGCCCCTCGTGGCGGGCGGCGCGGCGGGGCTCCTGATCACGGCGGGCGCCGCGTACACCCTGCGCAGGCGCCGCTGACGCCCTCGATCCGCCGCCCGGTCCTTCCGTACACCGGATCTCCCGCCGGGAGCTCCCGGCGGGATTGGCCGCCCGGACCGGCCTCCAGGACCTGCCGTCCGCCGAAGATCACCTGACTGGTAGCGTGCGTCGCTTCGGCGGTTGAAGACTGGCAGTCTCAGGAGAGCGGAACGTGCGGACCTGGCGGAAAAGTCTGGAAGCGGCCGAGGTGAGCCAGGGCGTGCTGCGTGACGACTACATGAAGGCCGTGCGGTTCATGCAGCGGCGGGAGCCGGCCGGCTATCTGGCGGTGCGCCTGATGGTGCCCGCGGACCACCAGCCCCATGTCCTCGCGGGTTACGCGTTCGCCTCCTACACCGACGACGTCTGCGACCGGGGCACGGTCGACGAACGCACCCGGCGTTACGACGCGTGGGACGCGCAGGTGCGCACGGCGCTGGACTCGGGAAGCGCCGAGCACCCGCTGCTGCGCGCGTTCCTGAACACCGCTGCCGCCCGGGAGCTGCCGCGCCGGTGGGTCGACTCGTATCTGGACGGCGCGCGGATCGACCTCGACTTCCCCGGCTTCGCCACCGAGGCCGACTACCAGCGGTACGTGGAACAGCTCACCTGGCCGTTCCTGATGATCACCTCGGGGCTGGCCCATCAGGGCGGCGGCAGCGCCGAGTTCGCCGCCGCCTGCCGGCTGTTCGCCGACGCGGCCCAGCGGACGGACATCCTGACCGACCTGCACGAGGATCTGCGTGGCGGGCGCCTGTACCTGCCGGTCAGCGATCTCGACCGGTACGACATCACGCGCGAGGACCTGGAGCGGGGCCGCGACCTGCCCGGGGTACGCGCGCTGGTCGCGGCCACCGCCCGCACCGCGCGCGCCACGCTCCGGGAGGCGGGTGTGCTGCTCGACCACTGCTCGGACGAACACCGGCGGCTGATGCGCTTCATCCTGGACCTGCACCACCAGCGCCTGGAATCGGTGGCGACCCGCGGCGCCACGGTCACCCGCCGCCCCGTACGCGACCGCCCGCTGGCCTGCCTACGCCTCCTGACCCGCCGCGCCGAACCGGTCGGCGCGACGGCGAGGACCAGCACGCTCTGAGAGCGCCGCGTGACCCCAGAACTTACTTCAGGTGTCGGTCGAAGAAGCGGCCCGCGTCCTCCGCCTCGAACCACGGGGTGCCGGTGTGGCCGCCCGTGTTGGCGTGCAGGGTCTTCTCCTTGGTGGCGAAGGCGTCGAACAGGTCCAGGGCCCGTTGCCGGGGGTTCCCCTCGTCGTCCCACTGCAGCAGGAGCAGCAGCGGGACGGTGACCTGCCGGGCCTCCTCGCGCTGGGCGTGGGGCACGTATCCCCCGGCGAAGAACCCGGCGGCCGCGATACGTGGCTCGGTCACCGCCAGCCGGATGCCGAGGGCGGTCCACCCCGAGTACCCGACCGGGCCGCCGATCTCCGGCAGCGACAGGAGGGCGTCCAGGGTGGTCCGCCATTCCGGGGCCGCCTTCCCGACCAGCGGGCCGACGAGGGACTCGAAGATCTCGTCGACCGGCTCGCCTGCCCGCATCGCCCGCCGGAGGTCGGCGCGGGTCTGTTCGTCGGCGGCGGAGCGGGGCCGGTCACCGCACCCGGCGGCGTCGATGGAGGCCACCGCGTAGCCGCGTCCCACGGAGTGCCGGGCCCGGGCCACCAGCCGGGCGTCCCGCTTGGGGAGGCCGTTGTTGTGGGCCATGAGGATCAGCGGGGCCGGTGCGGCGGATGTGGTGGATGCGGACGTCCACAGGGTGCCGGGGATCTCGCCGAGGGTGAACTCACGTGCGAGGACGCCGTCTTCGAGGCGCTGCTCGGACGTGAAGTGCATGGTCGTGTCACGCATGGTCGGGCCTTTCGGGAGTGCTGCTGAACGGCGCTCCCGGACGACCTATCGCCCGACCGTGACCCCGGAGGAGAGCACCCATGTCGACAGTGATGTCACGGGTACCACCTCCTCGTTCTCTCGCACGGCCTCCGGAAAAGTAGCAGGGGCCGCTCGGGTCCGCCAACGGGTTTTCGCGGGCGCGCGGCATCCCCTCGGCGGACGCCGTCTCACCTGCCGACGAGTCCCAGGTGCATGGGGTTGTAGCGGTCGCCGTGCACACCGATGCGGGCCGCCGCGGCGTCGAGGTCCGCGATGTCGTCGGCGGACAGGGCGACTTGGGCCGCGCCCGCGTTCTCCTCCAGGCGTGCCACCCGACGGGTGCCGGGGATCGGCACGATCCAGGGACGCTGGGCGAGCAGCCAGGCCAACGCGACCTGCCCCGGCGTGGCCCCGCGGGCGCGGGCGAGTACGGCGACGTGGTCGACCAGGGCCTGGTTGGCAGCGAGGTTGTCCTGCTGGAACCGCGGGACGGTGGTGCGGATGTCGCCCTCGGTGAACGCGGTCGCGGTGTCCACGGTGCCGGTGAGGAAGCCCTTGCCGAGCGGACTGAACGGCACGAATCCGATGCCGAGTTCGGCGAGCGTGGGCAGCACCTCGGGCTCGGGGTCGCGGGTCCACAGGGAGTACTCGCTCTGGACGGCGGTCACGGGGTGGACGGCGTGCGCCCGGCGGATCGTCGCCGCGCCCGCCTCGGAGAGGCCGAAGTGGCGTACCTTGCCCGCCTGTACGAGTTCCGCGACCGCTCCGGCGACGTCCTCGATCGGGACGTCCGGGTCGACCCGGTGCTGGTAGAAGAGGTCGATCGTGTCCGTGCGCAGGCGGCGCAGCGAGGCGTCCGCGACCCGCTCGATCTGCTCCGGGCGGCTGTCGAGCCCGGCCGACGTACCGTCCTCGATGCGCCAGCCGAACTTGGTCGCGAGGACGACCCGGTCGCGTACGGGGGCGAGGGCTTCCCCGACGAGTTCTTCGTTGACGTAGGGGCCGTAGACCTCGGCGGTGTCGAAGAAGGTGATGCCGCGGTCGACGGCGGCGCGGAGCACGCCGATCATGTCCGCGCGGTCGCCGGGGTTGGGGCCGTAGCTCTGGGACATGCCCATGCAGCCCAGGCCGATCGCCGAGACCTCAAGTCCCTGCCCGAGGGTGCGGGTGTGCATCGTGCGGCTCCTCATGCGGTGTCGATGGCGGTCGTGGATCCGTCCTCGGCGGTGGCGGACCGGTCCTCGGCCACAGCGGATGCGTCGTCGGTGGCCGCGGACGCGTCTTCCGTCGCAGCCCAGGCGGCGAGCAGCTTGAGCGCGTCATGGGCCGGGGTGTGGGGCGCGGCGCTGTAGGCGGTCAGGGTGAGGCCGGGCTGGGCGGGCAGGTCCATGGCGTCGAAGTCGAGGGTGATCTCACCGACGGCGGGATGCCGGAAGGCCTTGCGGCCGGTGTGGTGCAGGCGCACGTTGTGCTTGGCCCAGGCGGTGCGGAACTCCTCGCTGCGGGTGACGAGTTCACCGATCAGCCCGGTCAGCTCGCTGTCGCCCGGAGCGCGCCCCGCCTCGGTGCGCAGCAGGGACACGGTGGTGTTCACGGACTCCTCCCGGTCCGGGAAGAAGTCGCTCCCGGCGGGGTCGAGGAACTGGAAGCGGGCGATGTTGACCGCGCGCTCCGCCTTCCCTGCGTGAGTACGTTGTTCCTCTCCCCCGTGCCTACGCTGCTCCGTGCCCGCGTGGAGAGGGCTGTACAGGGCGCGGCCGAGGCGGTTGACGGCGAGGATGTCCAGGCGGCCGTTGCGGATGAAGGCCGGGGCGTCGGTCATGGCGTCGAGGACGCGCAGGACGCTGTCCGGCAGCGGGCCGCGGGGGCGCCGGGTGCGGCGGGCGGGCCGCTTGGCGGCGGCGCGGGCCAGGTCGTAGAGGTGGGAGCGTTCGGCGTCGTCCAGCTGGAGGGCGTTCGCGACGGAGTCCAGGACGCCCTCCGAGGCGCCGGCGAGATGACCGCGCTCCAGACGGACGTAGTAGTCGATGCTGACCCCGGCGAGGAGGGCGACTTCCTCGCGCCGCAGCCCGGGCACCCGCCGGTTGCCGCCGTAGGCGGGCAGCCCGGCCCGCTGCGGGGTGATCTTCGCGCGGCGGGAGGCCAGGAACTCGCGGATGTCGCTCTCGGTGCTCACGCGTTCCAGGCTAGGGCCTGTCTGACCATTCCCGTCGTCGCCCGCAGGGCGGCCGGGCGGCGTCAGGCGCGTGCTCTGGGGGTCCCCCGGTCGGAGGCTGGGGGAGTGCCGGGCACAGAGCCTCGTACTGGACATACTTGGCTCGGTGCCCGGTGCGGCGAGAGGGCGTGCATGGCGTCGCCCGGCAGACGGGAATGGTCAGACAGGCCCTGGGCCGGTCGGCCCGGATGAGGGGGACCCTGTCGGTACCTGTGACGACCGTACCTTCCACGCCCGTCTGACCTGCGATTTCCTTGACGTCGGTGGGGCCGCGCCCCTGCGGGACATCTCGTGAGGGACCCGGCCCGCGCTGCCGCTGCAGGAACCGCGACAGACGATGGTTCCCCAAGCCCGCCCTCTTCGGATCGAGGAAGACAGTCGTGGAACACATCATGGAAACCCCCACCCTCAAGGCCCCGGCCGGGCGCTTCACCGGCGACGTCCACCTCAACATGATCGAGACGCCCTCCGCGCCCGCCCACCTGGCGTCCGCGCTGGTGCGGTTCACACCCGGCGCGCGTACGAACTGGCACTCCCACGCCAAGGGACAGGTCCTGTACGTCACCGACGGCGTGGGCCTGGTCGGTACCCGCGACGGGAGCGTCGTGCGCATCGGCGCCGGTGAGACGGTCAAGTGTCCGGCCGGCGAGGAGCACTGGCACGGCGCCACCGACACCACCCTCATGGCCCACATCGCCATGGTCGTCGGCGACGGCGGCGGGGACGGGACCACCTGGCTGGAGCCCGTCACCGACGAGGAGTACACCGCCGCCCTGAAGCTCACCGGCCGCTGACGGCCCGCTTCACCGGGGTCGAGGCGCCCCGCGCTCCCGGCCCGGGGACGCGGCGGCGGTGTCGATGATGCTGTCCAGCAGGGAGCGGGAGCGCTGCAGGTCCTCGATCATGCGGTCGATGCGGGCCCGCTCCACCGTCAGCTCGCTCACCAGGAACGCGTCGGCGGTCTCCGCCGGTCCGCTGTCACCGTCACCGTCGCCCTCGCCGTCGCCGTCACGCATGCAGGGCAGCAGCCGCACTATCTTCGAGCTGCACAGACCGGCCGCGTAGAGCTCCTGGATGCGTCGCACCCGGGCCACCGCCGGCTCCGTGTAGTCCCGGTGCCCGCCCGGTGTCCGCTCCGCGGTCAGCAGGCCCTCCTGCTCGTAGTACCGCAGCGACCGTTCACTGACGCCCGTGCGCCGGGCCAGCTCACCGATTCGCATGACGCAGATCACATCATTTCCGCTTGATTCTCACATTGACGTCAAGTTCTACGGTACCCACATGACGTACGAAACGACGACCTCCCCCCTCCTGGCCCCGGCCCGCCTCGGCAGCCACCGGCTGGCGAACCGTCTGGTCATCGCGCCCATGACCCGCAACCGCGCCGAGAGCGACGGCACCCCCACCCCGCTGATGGCCGAGTACTACGCGCAGCGCGCCACGGCCGGGGCGATCATCGCCGAGGCGTCCACCCCGAACGCGGTCGGCCAGACCTATCCGAACATCACCGCCCTGCACACCGACGCCCACACCGCCGGCTGGCGCCAGGTCACCAAGGCGGTCCACGCCGCCGGGGGCGGTCCGATGTTCCTGCAGCTCCAGCACGGCGGCCGGGTCGGCCACCCCGACACCAGCGGCCTCACTCCACTGGCCCCCTCACCGATCCCGCTCCCCGAGACCGTCCACACCCCCACCGGGCGCCAGGAAGCGGTCACCCCGCGCGAGATGACGGCCGACGACATCCGCCGGACCGTGCGCGACTTCGCCGACGCCGCCCGCCGGGCCGTCGACGCGGGTTTCGCCGGAGTCGAGGTGCACAGCGCCAACGGCTACCTGCTCCACCAGTTCCTCGCCCCCAACACCAACCACCGCACCGACGCCCACGGCGGCAGCGTCGAGAACCGCATCCGCTTCACCACCGAGGTCGTGGACGCCGTCGCCGACGCCATCGGCGCCGAGCGGACCGGCCTGCGCATCTCGCCCGGCAACACCGTCAACGGCATCACCGACACCGATGCCGACGACCTCTACCCGGCCCTGCTCACCGCCAACGCGGGCAAGGGCCTGGCCTATCTCCACATCGCCTTCGCCGACCCCGGCCGGCCGCTCTTCGCCCGGCTGCGTGACCTCTGGACCGGCACCCTGATCGCCAACCCGGTCCTGCCGCCGGAGCAGATCCCCGCCGACGGCGGCCGTCGCGCCGCCGAACGCCTCCTGGCCGCGGGCGCCGACCTCATCGCCCTGGGCCGCCCCTTCCTCGCCAACCCCGACCTGGTCGAGCGGATCCGCCTGGGCGCCCCCGTCAATCCCGTACGTGCCAGGTACGCGATGTACACCGGCGGCCCCACCGGCTACACCGACTACCCGACGCTGCCCGCGGAGTCCGCCTGACCGGCGATGTCGAGCGTCACCTTCGACAGGGGGCAACCGACGCAGGTCAGCACGTAGCCCTCGGCCTTCTGCTCGGCTGTGAGGCAGGTGTGCTCGGGTTGCGTGACCTCTCCGCCGCGCAGGCGCGCCACGCACTCGCCGCAGTTGCCGACCGTGCAGGAGTACGGCATGCGCAGCCCCGCGGCGAGACCGGCGTCGAGCAGCGTCTGGCCGGGCTCGACCACGGCGGCTCCGACGAGGACCCCCTCGTTCTCGACTCTCATCTCCTGGGGTGCCGCGGCGGCGGGAGCGGGCACGCCACCGGTGAAGCGTTCCTGGTGCATGCGGTCGTCCGGCACGCCGAGCTGCCGCAGGACGTCCTGGACGGTGTCCATCAGCGCTTCGGGTCCGCACACATAGTGGTGTGCGCCCTCGGACAGGGGCAGGCCGGTCACCCATCGGTGGACGCCGTCGGCGCCGAGCCGGCCGTCGCGGCGGGAGAGGACGTGGGTGACCGCCAGTCGCTCCGGACAGTCCTTCTCCATACGGGTCAGCTCGTCGCCGAAGATGATGTCTTCGGGCCCCCGGCTGCCGTAGAGCAGATGGATTCTGCCCTCCGCCGCAGGATCGGACAGACGGGTTCGGATCATGCTCATCATGGGAGTGATGCCGCTGCCCGCCGCGATGAGCACCAGTTCCCCGGGCGCCTGCGCCGGGATGTGGAAGGTGCCGGAGGGACCGCGGACCGCGAGCTGGTCCCCGGGACGCAGTCCGCGGTGGGCGTGTGTGGAGAAGCGCCCGCCCTCCACATGCTTGACGGTGAGTTCCAGGTGGGTCGCGCCGGGGACCGAGGAGGCCGAGTAGGCACGTCGTACCGGCATGCCCTCCAAGTCCGTCACCAGCGTGAAGAACTGGCCCGGGTGGAAGTCGAATCGCCCGGCCCCACCGGCCACGTCCTCAAGGACCAGGGTCCGGGCGGTGGGTGTCTCCTGGCGTATCTCGCGGACACGGACAGGGCGCAACGGGCTTTCCACGGCTGGGACTTGGGTGGCGCCTTGCAGGGCGTCGCCATGGTGAGCGGGGGCGCGGACGTCGTCGTACCCCTCTTTGCGCAGTCCGGAGACGTAGGCGCGGTCGGCGGCCTTGCGCAGGAGGCGGCTCACCCCGGGCAGCGAGGTGACGAGCTTGATCAGCCATGCCGATCTGCTCCCGGATTCCGCCGAGTTGGCGGCCAGGTGGGCGCCGCCCAGAGCCATCATGTCGGGTGTCCGGTCATGGCCGGTCCGCGCGTCCGGTGTCCACAGTCGCGCACCGGACACCGCGTCGTTGCCGCTCACCTCGGCGTACTCCACGTCGATGACGAGTGCGAGATGCGGGGGCGCCCCGCGCAGAGCCAGCGTGCTCAGCAGCGCGGCGTCGTCGGTGATCGCGCCGCGCCCGTGGACGTGCAGCACTCCGCTGCGGCCGGGGACGAGTGCGGCGAGGGAGAGCCGGTCGTCCTGCAGCAGGTTGTGCAGGGAGTCCGCGCGCTTGTTTCCCCTGCGGTCGGCGAGGACCAGGGTGCGGCCGTCCAGGATGCGCGCGACCGTCCGGCGGTCGCCGCGCGGGCTGGTGTCACCGCCGTCGTCCGTGTCCCAGGTGGAGAGGGCCAGGAAGGGCGAGGCGGCCAGGAAGTCGCTCACGCCGGGGCCGGTCAGCGGGCCCCCGCCCACCACCGGCTCGGCCGCCGGGAACGGGACGGGCGGCTCCCACAGGCCGGAGCGGATCACGGCCTGCGCGCAGTGCACGTACGCCTCGGCGACGTCCACGGCCGTCTCCCCGCCCCTGAGGGCGGATGCGGTGCCGTTGACGCGCAGCACCTCGCCCACACCGGGCAGCAGGAAGAACAGCGAGACCGGACCGGGTGCGACGGCCGGCCCGGGAACGCGGAAGGAGAACCGCTTCGGGGAGTGGACACGCGCGAACCCGGGCGCCCCTCCGACGAACGTGGTCCGGGCGGTGCCGTCGGCGTTCCGGTGGCCGAAGGCCGCGACGGGACTGTGGGCCAGGACGTCGCGGCAGCCCGCGTCGAGGACGCCGATCTGCTTGCGCATGACGATCGCGGCCGGTCGGCCGACGACCGCCTCGACCTCGGCCACGGACGAGAGCCGGCGCAAGGCGTCCGGCCGGAATGTGTGCTGCTGCATGGGAGTCCCTTTTTCAGGCGGGGGTGGACCGGTTCAGCCGGGAGCGCACCGGTTCGCCGGGGGTGGACCGGTTCAGTCGGTGACCGGGCCGGTTCAGCCGGGGGTGGACCGGCCCAGTCGCCAGTAGCCGTGGAACGAGATGTCCCGCTTGGGTACGCCGCGGTCGTCGGCCAGGTGCCGCCGGACACCGGTGGCCAGTCGGGACTCGCCGGCCACCCATGCGTGGAGGGGACCTTCGGGGAGTTCCGTGTCGCGGATCGCCTCAAGCGCGCGGACACCGGGCCGCAGGCTGTCGTCGTCGCGGCTGAGCCAGTGGAAACGCACGCCGGCCCGCGCGGCAACGGGCCGGACGTCGGCCGCGGTCGCCACTTCCACGAACACCTCGGTGGGCAGCGGATCCGGGTCGCTCTCCAGGATCGACAGAACGGCCGGCAGCGCGCTGTCGTCACCCACCAGCAGCCGCCCCCGAGCATGCGCAGGCGGCCGGTACCTGGTCCCCAGGTCGAAGATCCCGGCCTGGTCGCCCGGCCGGACCCCGCGCACCCACGCGCTCATGGGCGAGTCGCCGTGCAGGGCGAACTCGATGTCGATCTCCTGCTCCGCGGGCCGCAGCCGCCGGACGGTCAGGTTGCGCACCCACGGGCGGACCGTCCTGGGCATGAGCATCACCTGGACCATCCACGCCGCCTCGTTCGAGGCGGACGGCATCCTCAGTTCGCTCTGCCCCTCCCTCGGGAAGAAGAGGCGGACGGCCTGGTCGCCGCCTCCCGGGGCGAAGTCCCGCACGCCGGGGCCGCCGAGGGTGACGCGGGCGAAGCCGGGGGTCAGCAGCTCGCGCCGCCGCACCTCCAACGTGATCGTCCTGCGCTCCCGGGGAACGCTCACCTGGGGGATCACGGACGTGCTCCGATGATGTGGCTTCGCTTGTTTGCGCAGGTCATGGCACTATTCTGAGTAAAAGCTCACCTCTTGGCTACTCGCTTTTCGCCGCCCGGAAGGACCGCCGGATGCCCTCCGACGAACGCCGCATCACCCCACGTCGAACGCCTCGGCAGGTGCGCGCCGAACTCACCCGTGAGCGCATCCTCAGCGCCGCTGCTCACGTTTTCGCCGAGTACGGCTACGCCGCGGGCACCACCAACCGCATCGCCGAGCACGCCCGCGTGTCCATCGGCTCGCTGTACCAGTACTTCCCGAACAAGGACGCCATCCTCGCCAAGCTGCTGGTCCGTCATATCGACCGCGGTGGCTGGACGGGGGCCGATGAGCTGGACATGAGCCCCGGCAGCCTGAAGGAAGCGGTGCTGGCCCTGGTCCGCGACGCGATCGACCACCATCGTGACGACCCGCAGCTCCTGCGGATGATGATCGAGGAGGCGCCGGTCTCCGGCGAACTGATCGAGGCGATGGAGCGGCACGGCAAGGACCGGGTGCAGCAGATACGCGATGTGCTCGCCCGGCATCCGGACGTCCGGGTGGAGGATCTCGACATGGCCGCGGAACTCGTCGTGGGGACGGTGGAGATGAACACCCACAAGCTCATGGCGAGCACGCACCCCGTCCAGGTCGATCGGCTGGAGCGGGAGCTGGCCGCCATGATCACCCGGTATCTGCGAGGTGATCGGTAGCTGCCGGCGCGGACACCGCACTCCGGGCCGGGCCCGGGACGTACGCGAGGCAAGCCCGGGACGTGCGCGGGTCAGGACCGGGACCGGGCGTGACCTTGGGCGCGAGCCGCTCCCTTCACCGTGCCGCTCCCCCGGGCAGCCGCTGCACCGCCGGAGTGACGTCCGCGGTCCTGTGACCGCGCGTTGCGCTACCGATTCCGCTTCCCCCTCCGCTTCCGGGTGCGGGCGGAGAGGCGGGAGCTCCTGGCGGTTCCAAGGCATCGCGGACCGCGGTCAGGATGTCCTCCGTGTCGACGCCGAGCGCACGGGCGGCCGAGGTGAAGTCCCGGGCCAGCGTGGTGAGTCGGCCGGCGTCGTGCGCGCGGGTGTCCGGCGGCAGCGGTGCGACCTTGGTGCCCGCGCCACGGCGCGTACGGATCAGCTCGGCGGCCTCCAGTTCACGGTAGGCGCGGGCCACCGTGCCCGGCGCCAGCCCGAGGTCGGTGGCGAGTTGGCGCACGGTCGGCAGCCGCTCCCCCTCCGCCAGCCGGCCGGTGCGGATCAGTGCGGCCAACTGGGCGCGGATCTGCTCGTACGGCGGGACCTGGCCGGTGGTGTCGACGCGGACGACGGGGTCACTCATCGTCGGAAGTCCCCTCGTGGGCCGTCTCGTCGTCGACGGCCCTGGGTGCCACCACGGTGGCCAGGGACCATCCGAAGCAGAACATGCCCAGCAGGCCGAGCGGGCAGATCGCCACGATGGTGGCGGCGCCCAGCGGTCCGGCGCAGGCCTTGTCCGTGAGCGCGACGAACAGCATCAGCACGACGAGCAGCACCTGGCTGGAGACCAGCAGCCCCCAGGCTCCGGTGACGGCCCACGCGCGGTCGCGGCGCTGCTGTTCGTCGCCCGTGCCGTCGGCGATGCGGCGCAGGGCCCAGACGCAGACCGGGGTCGCCACCGCGAGCGCGGCGAACATCGGACCGCTGTAGTACAGACCGGGCCAGGGGCCGAGGGAGGTGTGGATCCCTTCGCAGGTGACGTTGATGACGCTGCCCGCTCTGTCGGGCCGGTCGACGACCGAGGAGGCCGTGACCGCGCCGGTCACCAGCAGGGCCACGAGGATCACCGCCTGCAGCAGAAGCAGGGGTGCCATCCGCGGGGGCACCTGGTCGCGGATCAGACGCGGGGCGAGACTCGCGGTGCGCACCGCCTCCTGGGGATGCAGGGTGAAGGCGTCCCCGAGCAGCACACCGCCCACGGCGCACAGCCCGAAAGCGGTGATGGCGAACACCAGGGGCAGCGCGATGTCGCCGCTGCTCATCGTGATCAGATGCTGCGCGGCCACGATCCCGATGGCCAGCCCGGACCATCGGGCGTAGTGGTCGGCATGGTCGAGGATCCGGGACTGCAACGGGACGGTGTCGAGCATCTGTAGATCCCCCGAATGAGCTTGTACCAATCGATGGGTACAAGATGGCGCCTGCCGGAGCGTTGTGTCAAACGCTCGATACAAGATGGCGAAGCCGGCGAGGCGGCCGACGACTGCCGGCCCACCCGACTTCGGCGGCCCGATCCGGCGCACCCACACTCGCGAACCACACGAACCACCTGAACCGCGTGGGGCAGATGAGGCAGATGGGGCCGCTCGGAGTGATGAGATCTCCCTGCTTCAACGGAATGCTCCGGTCACCTGTACGGGACCGTGAGTAGTCCTATGATGCACTCAGAGTGACCGCCCTGCCGGCTCGACCGTATGCCGCTCCGATGGACGGGCGAGGGGGAAGAAGGACCCGGCGGGGGCAACAGTGACATCGAGTTGAACCGCACCAGGGGGGAAACATGGTGCACTCATCACTGCACGGCCGGGGGGCACTGTTCGACATCGAACCGCCGGGGCTCGCTCCGCGGCTCACCGGTCTGCGGCCCTACCAGCACATCCCCATGCCGTACGAACACCAGAGGGAACTGCCTTTCGTGGTGTTCGCGGGCGGAAGGGGCCTCGGTAAGAGCGCGGTGCTCGGCGAGCTGCGTTCCGCCTATCGCGGCCACACGCCTGTCGCGCTGATCGACGGGGAGGACGCGCAGTTCGACCGGCCTCACCCGGACGGGCACGACGAGTTCTGGTCGCCCGTGTCACAGGCGATGCTGACGATCGCCGAGCAACTCGCCGAGCCGGTCACCGGCGCCGGGCGCATCAGCTTTCCGCGCCTGTCCTCCGGGCTGCTCGCCGTCGCCGCCGGTGGCTGGAACGACCGTGATCTGCCGCGGATCCGGCAGGAGGCCGAGCGGATCCTGCTGATGAATGACACCGGGTCCTGGCTGGCCGGGTTCGCCGGACGGTGGATCGGCAAGGTGGTGGCGAAGCTCGTCGCGTCGTTGTCGGAGACGGGGCCGGTGGTCGAGCCGATCATCGAGGCGGCTCTGGAGGCGTTCGGCGAGGGCGTCGCGCCGACCCAGCGGCGGCTGCGCAAGGGGGCCGCGTGGTACCGCGACTACCCGAACGCGGGCGGCAACCCGAAGCTCGGACTGATCCTGCTCTCGGGGCACTTCAGGGCGGGCGGGGCCTCGCACACCCACGCCGAGCGATATCTCGTACGGGCTCTGCTGGCCGACCTCGACGACGCGTACGCGGGGGTCGTGCAACGCGCACACCGCCTCGGGCGACCGGTCGTTCTGATCGACAACGTGCAGGAGCCCGCCGGGTTCCCGCTCATGGAGTCGGTGCTGCGGGACCGCGCCGACGGCATCACCGACCAGGTCGTCTTCTTCGCCACGTTGCGCGGCCACAGCCATCCGGCGCTGCGCAACACCGTCCGCCGCACCCTGCCCGAACTGACCCGGGGCAGCGGATGGGTGCCGGGCAGCGCGCCGTCCTCCCGCGCCCTGCTGGTCGCGCTGCCGCCTCTCTCGCCCGACGAGACCCTGCACATGGTGAACGCCGCCTGCCCGGGCCTACCGACACCACCCCACCTCCCGCACTCCATACATCGGCTGACCGGCGGAAACCCTCTCGGCATCGCCTTGATCACCGAGTCGGCCCGACAGAATCTGCCCCAAGGCGCCGCCTCACTGGGTGAGTTGCTCATCGCCGACGTGGCCCTGCACGACGACCACACCGGGCACCCCGCGCACCGGGAACTGCTCGACCGGCTCGCGCCGGACGACAGACTCGACGAACTGACCGTCCTGGCCGCCGCGCATGATCGCGACTCGGCCTTCGCGCTCGCCGAGACCGGGCTCCCGGACGACTTCGGCACGGCCGGTGTCCTCGAACTGGAGGACCGGCTCGCCCAGGAGGGCCGTCCGGGGACTCCGGGGCACTTCGTCGGCGACCCCTTCCTCCGCGTGCTCCTCCTGCTCCGGCTGCACCATCACGACCCCGACCACGCGGCGTGGCAGTGGGTCCACCGCACCCTCATCGACCACTGTCGCGGTAACTCCCCCGACCACTCCCTCTACCGCGTCCGTCACGAACTCGCCCTGGGCAACACCGATGTCGCGGTCGCCCACCTGCGCGACACCTTTCTCCGACTGGACGCCTGTGACTGGCTGTCCGCGCTCGTCCTCATCGCCTCGGCGCCGTGCTACGACGCGTACGACTCCGAAGGGTGGCACGTGGGCAATGAGCTGCACGACGACCGGGGCGCCGTCGCGCTCGGCCGCACGGACGCCGCGCAACACCCCCCGGACGGCGTGGACGTGGCGCTTCATCTGCGCGTACGACGCATCCTGTACGCCGTCTGGCAGTTGGCCGATCCGCTGGTGCTGCCGGATCCGAAGGTGACCGAACGACTGCGATGGGAGCTGGAACAGCTCTCCGACCAGAGGCCCGCGGGCAGCGAAACGCTGTGGCGGGCCTCCCGGGACTGGCCGGCGGACGCGGCGGCCGGGCGGCCGTTCCGTGTCCCGGGCGACGACGAGGACCTGGACGGAGGCCACTGATGGCAGGCATGGCAGCGGGCTGGCCGGCGTGGCTGCGCGAGCACGTCTGGGAGATCCGCTTCCGCCGGTACGTCACTCTGACGCTCGCGATCGTCCTGGTGGCCGCCGGCGTATGGGGCGGTATGACGCTCGCGCAGGGGAACCGGAGCTGTGCTCCAGGGGTCGAACGACCTGCGGGCAGCGACGAATGCGTGGGTGTCTCGACGACGGCGTACGACTTCGGACAGCGCCAACTCACCGACGTCATACGGGCGATCGATCGGGAGAACGACTCCCTCGCCTCGCGCGCCCGGGTCACCGTGGCGGTCTTCCAGCCGTTCTCCGCGGCCGACAACGACACCCTGCGCGAGCTGCAGGGGGCCTACCTGGCCCAGTACGAGGCCAATCACCACGAGACCGGCCAGACTCCCGCCATCCGGCTCGTCCTCGCCAACCCCGGTGCGGACAGCGCCCGTTGGCGGGAGACGGTGGACGCGCTGGCACGTATGACGGAGGGACCCGACCGGCTGCGGGCGGTGACCGGTATCGGAAGCAGCACCGACACCAACAAGCAGGCCGTCAGGGAGCTGACCCGGCGCGGCATCCCGGTCATCGGCACCTCCATCACCGCCGACAGTCTCGCCAACGGACAGAACGGCAAGGACCCTTTCCCCGGTCTCGCCCGGGTCGCTCCCACCAACACCGACCTGGCCCGTGCGCTCACCTCGTCCGCGAGGATCTCGACGGACAGGGCCTATCTGGTCTACGACAAGCCGGGCGACCCGTACACCCGTACGCTCCGGCAATCCTTCGAACGACTGCTGAAAGGCTCGCCGTACCAGCCCTCCGCGTTCCGTCCGCCTCGGGACCGCACCCAGGAAGGGACCACGGCCAACACCTTTCGCAACATCACCTTCAACATTTGCGACACGCCGCACACCACGGACACGATTCTCTTCGCGGGCCGCCACACCCAACTGCGGCAATTCGTCAACGCGTTGGGCAGGCGCGGCTGCCTGGACCGGAGGTTCACGGTGCTCACCGGTGACGAGGGCTCGTACCTCACGAGCGACAAGGAGCTGGAGACCTCCGTGCTGGGCCGCAACCTGACCGTGCGCTACACCGCGCTCGCGCACTTCGACGCCTGGGCCGACGACCCGCCCGCGCGGGGCGGTTCACACGCCGACGCGCAAGCCCTGACCAAGTTGCTCGCGCAGGCCAGGCACGAACCCGTCGGCCCCATCGGCCGCACCCCCCTCGACGGCGGCCAGCTGACGGTCGCGTACGACGCCACACGCCTCGCCGTGAAGGGCATCCGCCAGGCCACACCCGACGGCAGCAGGTTCCCGGGCCTCACCGACGTCGGAGATGTGTGGCCACAGCTGCGGGGCAGTCTGCGGGTCTACGGCGCGAGCGGCTGGCTCTGTCTCGACAACCACGGCAACCCGTACGACAAGGCCGTACCGATCGTCGAGTTGACCCCGGCCGGGGGCTCCAAGTTCGTGAAACTGGCCTGGCCGGAAGGCAAACCGCCAAAGGAGGACTGCCTGCCGCCGGCCTAGAGCGTGTCTCTGTCGCGAGGCGGGTTCACCACGAGGATTCATCTGGTGTGCACGCGGTCGCATGCGGGATCAACCGTCTCAAGCGGCACCGGGCCGTGCCGACCCGGTTCGACCGGCCTGCGGTTCGGTTTCGCCAGAGGGGGTTGCACCTTCCGTAGCGGCATGTGGTCCCGTGGACCTACCTCCCGATGCCTTGAGGAAGGGTCCTTGATCTTCATGCATTCGTCGTTCACGCCACCCCGCCAGGTCAAGATCGGTGACGCGGCGGCCTTCGCCGGCAGCACGCCGCGGGCGATTCGCCACTACCACGAGATCGGCCTGCTCCCCGAGCCCGAGCGCGGCGGCGACGCCCGCCGCCGCTACGGGTACGAGGACATGATCCGCCTGCTGTGGATCCGCAGGATGGCCGACGCCGGGATCGCCCTGGACGACATCCGTGACGCCTTCATCAGCCGCGCGGCTTCCACCGGTGCGGACGGCGGAGACGGTGTCGCGGGCCTCCTGGAGCGGTTGGAGGAAACCCTCGCCGAGCAGGAGGCGGAAGTCCGGCGGCAACGCACCGCCGTGCAGCGGATGCGCACCGAGGGCAGCCGGATGGGCCTGCTCTCCGACTTCGTCACCGAACGCCTCAAGAGCCTGCCCGAGGGCTCCCTGCGTCAGGCGGACCTGGACACTCTGCTGGTCACCGAGCGGATCTTCGGCCCGCTCGGCGCGGCCGTCCAGGCCACCCGCTTCATCGTCCTGGCCACGCATCCCGCTCTGCGGGCGGACTCCGACCGCGTCGACGACGCCGAGGAGGCACTCGACGACAGCGTCGCCGTCGATGATCCACGGGTGGCTCAAGTGGCCGTCGAGCGACACGCCTTCGAAAGCGCCCTGGAGGCCGTCATCGAGGAGTCCGGCCTGGGCAAGGACGACGATGACCTCTTCGACGCCTGGGACATCTTGCACCCTGCCACCGACGACGACGGCGCGGACGAGGCCGGCCTCAGCTCAGGCAGGCGGGAGGCCGGCTCCATGAGCGCGTTCGAAGCCACCGGCAAGATGCCCTACGCCTTCTCCCCCGCCCGCCTGCGCTGTATGGAACTGGCCGAGGAACTCTCCGCCCAGGACTCACCCGCCACCTGAGACCCCGCCCTGGGCGGTGAGGCGGCCGAGCCGTTTGTCGCGTCCGCCCCACCACGTGTCCCTGACCAGGGGCGGGCGCCGAGCGGAGTTGCCAGCAATGTGGGAAGTGACCTCCGGGGCGGATGCGGCGCTCCCGGTAGCGTGTCGATCTCCCGTATGGGGTGTCATGTATCCGGCCGACCCGTACGGAGGGCATTCGGCCGCGAGCGATGAGGGTGCGATGAGTGAACTGACGAAGCCCGAGGTCGACGTTCCGGAGGGTGACGCGCCGACCGAGTTGACGATCCGGGACCTGGTTGTCGGGGACGGGGCCGAGGTGAAGTCGGGCATGGTGGTCAGGGTCCACTACGTCGGGGTTGCCTTCGAGTCCGGGAAGGAGTTCGATGCCTCCTGGGACCGGGACCAGCCGTTCAAGTTCGCCCTGGGCAGTGGCAGGGTCATCAAGGGCTGGGACCGGGGAGTGAAGGGGATGAAGGTCGGCGGTCGACGCGAGATCATCGTTCCGCCGCGTCTCGGCTACGGCAATCAGTCGCCGTCCCCGTTGATCCCGGCGGGCTCGACCCTCCTCTTCGTGGTGGACCTGCTGGACGTGTACCGCGGCGCAGCCGGCTGGAGCAACGCCTAGCGCCCCTGCGTACGACTGTGGCATCGACGGTTTCTTACGCTTCATGGACGGCGTCCAGGACCGCTCAGCCAGCCTGCGTATCCACCAGCGCGGCCAGGTCGGCGGTGTCCCCGGCGGGCGGGGCCTCGACCGTGACCGGCTCGTTGATTTCGAGGAAGGTGAAGGTCAGGTCGATGGGGTCGCCGACGACCGGCTCGAGCGGCTCCCCGTCGGCTGAGTAAGGCATCTCGTAAGTCGCGCCGCGCATACGGAACTGCTTGGCGCGCCCGTCGCCGTCGATCCACAGGTCCATGGTGAGGTTCTTGTCGAGCCTCAGCCCGTAGAAGTGATCGAGACTGTCGATCTGACGCTTCCGGGCCGCCTTGCCCGTGACGGCGTCACGGCTGGCGCGCAGTCCCTCGGGGGTGACCGTTCCCCTGTAGTGCACAGTCCGGGTGCCGTCGACGGTCTCGGTCCCGATCCTCTTCGGATTCCTTGAACCGGTCAGGATCGTGGACTGCACGACCGGGCTCCCCTCGATCTGGCGGGGCAGCACGCCATAGGTGTTGTTGTCCACCGCGCCACGGCCCCAGGCCGCCGGTTCGGCGCGGAGCCAGCTCCTGCCGCGCAACTGCGCGAGGCCCGACTCCTCAAGACCCCACTTCTCGCCGACGAGCGCACTGTCGTCGAGCGCGCTGCCGCCGAAGTACAACGCCTTGCCGACGAACCTGACCCCCAACGGGCCCGTCGCTCGGTGGTCCGCCGTGATCAGTTCCATGCTCATGGCCGACGGCTTCGCAGCCATGGACGCCTCGGCTGTCAGCCGGCCGCGATCCGGCACGGACCCGGTGATCCGGTACCGCAGGGACGTGATGCCGGTGGAGTCCTCCGCAGCCTGTGCCACGGCCTCGGCGGGCGTCAGAGCGGGCGGCTCCTTTGTGGTGGACGTCGCGGTGGTGGATATGGCGGTGGGGGACGTGGCGGAACCACTGCCGTCACCCGCCCCGCAGGCCCCGGCGCCTGTACCGAACAGCACGACGGCGAAGGCGGTGCCGGCCACCCGCCGCACCGCAGACGGACGTACGGAACATCTCATGGTCCCCCCGGAACACGAAGTCGATCTTGCAAAGGCTGTTGAGGGTATCCCGGGAGGAGGAATCACTCCGCAGGTACGCACGAGCCACCGCAACGGAAGGCCCGGGCCAGATCGGCCGCGTCCGGTATCGAACCCTTCCACAGCGTCAGAACACCTCAGCGAGGGAACGCGCCTGCACCCTGTTACGAAGGAACGGAGCATCAGCCCGGGGCGCGAGGGGCGGTGCAGTGGGGGCGCGCGGGGAGCTGGAAACCGCTTACGCGTTGATCTTCGGCGTTCGGTGTGACGAGCATCCAAATGTCCCGGATTATCGGATGAGTTGATTGAACGATGCAATTGACGGTCACTGAAATGTCCGCATACAGCAACACGAAGCAGGACACCTGCCGGGCCGGGCCGGATGTGGCCAAGCTGTGGGTCCTCGGCACTCGCCGGGAACGCACACCGTCCACGGTGACCGGTCAGGGCCGGCCACCGGGACACGCACCGTTGGGGGACTTTTCGTGTCTTCACGCACCACCCGCCGTATCGCCGCCGCGGTTCTCGCCGCCGGAGCCGCGCTGGGCGCCACCGCCCTGCCCGCCACCGCGGACAGTGGCAACCAGCAGGCCCGCCGCTCGCACGTCGAGATCTCGGCCGTGCAGTACGACTCGCCCGGCTACGACAACGGCTCCAACCGCTCCCTGAACAAGGAGTGGGTCGAACTCACCAACACCGGCCGGCGCAGCGTCAACCTCGAAGGCTGGACGCTGGCCGACAAGGACGGCAACACCTTCACCTTCCGCCACTACCGTCTGCGCGGCAACGAGTCCGTCCGCGTCCACACCGGCGAGGGCCGCGACCGCGACGGCCACGTCTTCCAGGACCGCGACGAGTACGTGTGGGACAACGACTCCGACACCGCGACCCTGCGCAACGACCACGACCGCCGCATCGACCGCGAGTCCTGGGGCCGCGGCCACGGCGGCGGTCACGGCGGCGGCGGCCACCACCGTGGCTGACCACCGCCCTGACCAGGTCCGCGCCGTAGAACCCACCGGCACGGCCTGACCACACCCCACGGCGTCCCGGAGGCTTCACCAGGCCTCCGGGACGCCGCTGCGCTGCGTCAGGTCTTCTGTCCGGCTACGACTGGCGGTAGCAGGGTCGCAGGGTTCCGAGGAATGAAACCGATCATTGATTGTTGAATGTGGCATGAAAAAGATCGGGTTCCTGTCCTTCGGCCACTGGACGCCATCGCCGCATTCACAGACGCGCTCAGCGGCGGACTCCCTGCTCCAAGCGATCGACCTCGCCGTCGCCGCGGAGGAACTGGGCGCCGACGGTGCCTACTTCCGGGTGCACCACTTCGCCCGGCAGCACGCCTCACCGTTCCCGCTGCTCGCGGCCGTCGGCGCGCGCACCAGCCGGATCGAGATCGGCACCGGTGTGATCGACATGCGCTACGAGAACCCGCTGTACATGGCCGAGGACGCAGGTGCGGCCGACCTCATCTCCGGCGGCCGACTCCAGCTCGGCCTCAGTCGGGGATCCCCGGAGCAGGTGATCGACGGCTGGCGGCACTTCGGCCACACGCCCCCGCAGGGCGGGACCGACGCCGACATGGCCCGCGAGCACACCGAGCGACTGCTCGACGTCCTCACAGGCGAGGGCTTCGCACAGCCCGACCCCAGACCGATGTTCGCCAACCCGCCGGGGCTGCTGCGCGTCGAACCGCACTCCGAGGGACTGCGGGAGCGCATCTGGTGGGGATCCGGCTCGAACGCCACCGCCGTCTGGGCAGCCGGACTCGGGATGAACCTGCAGAGCTCCACCCTCAAGGACGACGAGAGCGGCGAGCCGCTGCACGTCCAGCAGCGCAAGCAGATCGAGGCGTACCGCGAGGCGTGGCGGGCCGCGGGCCACACCCGTGAGGCGAGGGTTTCGGTCAGCCGCAGCATCTTCGCGCTCACCGACGACCGGGACCGCGCCTACTTCGGCAGGGAAGGCAACTCCAAGGACCAGATCGGCTACATCGACGCCCAGACACGCAGCATCTTCGGCCGGTCCTACGCCGCCGAACCCGACGTCCTCGTCAAACAGCTCGCCGAGGACGAGGCCGTCGCCACCGCCGACACCCTGCTGCTCACCGTCCCCAACCAACTGGGCGTCGAGTACAACGCACATGTCATCGAGAGCATCCTGACCCACGTCGCTCCCGAACTCGGGTGGCGCTGACGGCGCGGCCTTGGAATGCACCCTTCCTGCGGTGCGCCTGGTCGCGATAAATGACACCCGGTCGCGACGACTGACACCCAAGCGCGACCGGGCCCGCCCCTGAACTCCGGCATCATGACGGCCGACGCTCCCGTATCGCCCATCGCGGTCACGCCTGTCGACCTGACCGAACCGCCCCGGTCAGCGCACCCGTGCGATTGCCCTAACCATGCCTATGAGAATGATTTGCGGGTCTGAACTCGTCTGGCCTCACCCTGCGATCCCCGCGGGCTTTGACACGGTGGAAAGCGGATCACCCTTCAGGCTGACCGCTCTCAGCGGACTGGCTGGCCGGGGGGCGGGCGAACGTGGGATGGAGGAGCCGGCGAGCGAGCCGTCGGAGGCCGAAGCGGTGAAGGAGCCCGCGGTCCGGAACAGGGGAACGATCGCGGCGCCGGTGGCGCCCCGATCAGCTTGCCCCTGGCCGGGACAGGCTTGGTGAGGACGCCCACCGTTGACGTGTTGACGTGCAGGATCGCCACACGCCCGTTCAGCATCCACTGGCGCAGACTCGCCACGTCGGCAACTCGCCCGCGGCCGCCACAGCCGGACCGGAATCCAGAGCGGCGATCACCGCCGATTGCCGCTGAGGCCTCCAGGGAGCTCCCTCAAGAGAGCGTTGGCGGGCCGGAGGCCGAGCTTGCCGGTGATCGAGAACAAGACAGCCACGGAGGGGGCGTTGCAACCGGGAGCCCTGCAGTCGATCAAGAACCTTCCCGTGCCGTTCACGGACCGCACAGCGGCGGTCACCAAGAGGGGGCAAGGAGTCGACACACCGAACCCCCGTCACCCGCGCGTGGGCGCGCCCCACCACGCGTTATGACTGTCCGCATTGGATCTAGTGCCCTTGGTTACTTTCTCTTTAGCGTCAAAGCGTCGCCAACGCCGTATTCATGGAGGAATCGTGGCACGCTTCCGCACTCGTCTGGCCCTGCTCGGCTCGGCCACAGCTCTCGCCGCAGGCGCTCTTGTTCCCGCGCAGTTCGCCGGTGCGCACCCCGCCGCCGCGGCCGAGCAGCAGGAGTGGGTCGCCCTGGGTGACTCCTACGCTGCCGGGGTCATCCGGGCCGCGGGTGACACCTTCGAAGTCCCGCGCGACGGCTGTGAGCGCACCGACCGGTCCTACCCTCAGGTCATCGACCGCGATCTCGGCGGTCTGTTCGAGCTGACCAACGTCAGCTGCGGCGCCGCCACCGTCGAGAACATCACCGACACCCCCCAGAACCCGATCGGCCGTCACCTGCCGCCCTTCTCCGAGGACCCGGACTACCCCTTCCCCGCGGTTCCCCCTCAGTCCGAGGCGGTAGGCGCGGACACCGACGTCATCACCGTCGGCGTGGGCGGCAACTCCCTCGGTTTCGCCGGCTTCCTCACCACGTGCGCGCAGTTGGGCGGCGAGAACGACGGCAAGGGCACTCCGTGCAAGGACGCCATGGCGGCCGACGTCCCGGACCGGCTGAAGAGCGTGCGCGATGAGTACGACCGGATGCTCGCCGTACTCCACCAGCGTGCCCCGCACGCGAAGATCCTGACCGTCGGCTACCCCACGGTCGTTCCCCAGGACGCCTCCAAGTGCAACTTCGGCGACCTGACACAGTTCGGCACGATCACCCAGGGCGACCTGGCCTGGCTGCGACAGGACGTCCTGGAACCCCTCAACAAGACCATCGACGACTCCACCGGCACCCAGGACGCCGCCGGCTTCGTCGACCTCTACACCTCCTCCCGGGACCACAGCGTCTGCGACGACACCAAGTGGGTCGAAGGCTTCGTCACCCTCCCCGACCAGCTGTCCCTCGTGCACCCCAACGCCCGCGGCCACCGCAACGCCGCCGACCACGTCGAAGAAGCGATGCTGAACACCCTCAGCTGACCCGGCACCCGGCCGGAGATCCCGCAGCGAACTGGCCTCCGGCACCAGCCGGAGGCCAGTCCCGCGTTCGCCGTCATACCTGTCAAAGACTCTGGCGGCTACGCCGGTTCTCTGTTCCGTCTCTCCTGGGGCCCAGCCCAGTTCAGCCGGCAGTGCCCCCGAACGGCGCGGGGAGCGGCGGCGAACGGCGTACGTGCCCTGCCGTGACCTGGAACCGGGGTCCCGCCGTGCACTTCAACAACACCCGTGCCTAGGCGAGCCGACCGGGAACCCGGCCGGCAGGCTTTCGTTCCATCGGTCTGCGCCACCCGGCCGCCGCAACAGTCATACCGGCACCCGCGCAGCCGCATGGCCTCCCGTGGGGAGCCGGGAGGCGGCGGGTCCTGCCGCCGACGGGACGGCAGGACCCTGCGACAGGGCGTCCACCTGGGGGTTTGGCGGGGCCCGGACCGACAGACTGCACCAAAAACCGGCCACAGGCATAGATCCCGGCCGAAAAGAGTCGATCCAGTCGCTGTCAGACGTGCCGGCGATGACGGGCGAACGGCCGCCCCCTGCACCACCGGAGACGGGCTCTCGCCGAAGATCAGTGAATCCTGCGCCGATGCGCCTCGCCGCGGATTCAGGCCGCGAGCCGGCCAGCCTTCACGGCACGCTCCCGCTCAGCACGCACCAAGTGCGCGGGGAACTGCCGAGGCTCGCCACCCGGCTCCGGGAACAGATTCGCCTTGCTTGGCACCAGCCCTACGTCGTGCGCTCCGAACTCAAGCGCACGAGCGCCGAGTTGCCCCACAGCCACCGGGCGCGCCGCTGCCGTCACCGCGTACGGCTACCTCGTGCTGGACGGAAAGCTGACTCTGACGGAGGTCGGCACGGCGCTGATGCGGATCGCCGACTGCAACAGCTTCGCTCCGGAGCAGGAGCACGGGCCATGCCCGGCCGACCCGCCCGGCGCATTCCTGCACGGGCTGCTCGCCCTGCCCGGCCCGTTCGCCGCCGGCAGCTTCCGGGTGACCGACATCGCCACCGTCTTCGTCGAGCCGGGCTGCCGCAACGGCCTGCGGACCTGGCGCCACCGGCGGAAGGGTCTAGACAGCACCGGACGCTCCAACTTCAGCATCAAGGTGCCCAGGGTTGACGCCTCGATCCGTGTCCCCCATACCGAGAACCCGGTGCGCGTTCGCGCCGCCATCCTCCCGGACCGGTGTCCTGCAGCGCCGCCGCCAGGACAGCGCCCGCGTCTGCCCCGATCGGAAACCGCAGCAGTACACCTCGCCGGCCGAGCTGTTGAGCCGGGCACCTGATCCCCTCGGGTCTGGAGCCGCCTCATCGCCCGGGCTCCCTGCTCGCGTTGGGCCTGGTCGCAGTCCTCGGCGGCGCCACGTCCCTGGCCGCCGTCGCCCCGCATCACAGCCAGTACCGACAACAGCCTGCACGAGCAGCTCGGGCCGACCTGCAACACGCCTCACGCCTCTTCGCCGCCGGCCGGCCTGGTCGACGAGGCCGGTGACACGCTGGTCGGCCTGGCCGTCGGCAGCAAGTCGGTGCGCGGATCCCGATCCGGCGAGGTCAGGCGGTGGCGTCTGTCTCCGCGGCGGTGTCCTTCTGGCCCTCCACCTGCTTCAGGCGTAGGCGCAGCGCCCCGGTGACCGCCTGGTAGGAGTCGCTGCCGAGCACGAGTCTGAGGGGCGCGGGCTGCTGCGCAGCACTGTCGATGACGCGGGCGGCGATCCGTACCGGGTCACCGATGACCGGGACGGCAGTCTTCTTGAACTGGCGTACGAACGCGGCCGGCGTGTCGTCGTAGGCTGTCAGTGGCTCGCCGATACGCAGGCTGCCGCGCGAGAACGCGGTGCGGGCACCGCCCGGCTCGACGAGGGTGACACCGATCCCGAACGGGGCGACCTCTAGGGCGAGGGCCTCCATGAACCCTTCGATCCCCCACTTTCCCGCGTGGTAGAGCGAGGCCCCGGCGTGTGCCGCCAGCCCGGCCACCGAGGAGATCTGGATCAGCCGGCCGCCGCCCTGTGCGCGCAGGTGCGGCAGCGCGGCCCGGGCGGTCTGGATCGAGCCGAGCAGATTGGTGGTGATCTGGTGGACGACCTGATCGTCCGTGAGTTCCTCGGCAGCGCCGAAGAGACCGTAGCCGGCGTTGCCGACCACCACGTCAATACGGCCGAGATCGGTGAAAGCGGCGTCCACGACCTCGCGGACCTTCGGCAGGTCGGTGATGTCGAGGTGCCCGAGCCAGAAGCGGTCCCCGTACTCGGCCCGCAGATCGTCGGCCGAACCCTCCCGCCGGACCGTGCCGGCGACGCGGTCGCCGCGGGCGAGCAACTGCTGAGCCAGCTCTCGTCCGAAACCGCTGTTGACTCCGGTGATGAACCATGTCTGTGTCGTCATGCCGCCGATCCTCACGGGTGCCGCCCGGCCCTTCCAGGTGGTGGTGTTCCTGGTAGTGAGAGGGACACCCGGCGAGGCGCGGGAGAGCCTACGCTTGCCCGGTGGACAACGCTCTCGGGGATTTCCTGCGCGCGCGGCGCGAACTGGTCACTCCCGCCGAGGCCGGCCTGGCACCCGGACACGGGACGCGCCGAGTACCCGGGCTGCGCCGCGAGGAGGTGGCCACACTCGCCGGCATCAGCGTCGAGTACTACCTGCGCCTGGAACAGGGCCGCGACCGCAACCCCTCGGCCCAGGTGATCGACGCGCTGGCCGCCGTGCTCCAGCTCGACGCGGAGAGCACGGCGTACTTGATGTCGCTCGCGGCCCCGAAACCGCGCCGCCGCCGCGGCCGGCCCGTCGAGCACGTGCCGCCCGGCCTCGACACGCTGCTGCGAACGCTCAACGTGCCCGCCCTCGTTTTCAACAAGTACAGCGACGTCCTGGCCGCGAACCGGCTGGCCCGGACTCTGTCACCGGACCTGGCGCCGGGGGCGAACCGGCTGCGCGTCCTGTTCACCGACCGGGCGGCACGCGAGTACCACGCCGACTGGGAGCGGTACACGGCCGTCGCCGTGGCTCATCTGCGGGCCCAGGCCGGCGCTGACACAGGTGACGAGCGGCTGCACGCGCTGATCGGGGAGCTATCGGTCAAGAGCGACCGCTTCCGCCATCTGTGGGGACGCCATGACGTGCGCTCGGCCAAGGGCGTCACATTCCGAGTGAGACACCCGCGGGTCGGCCCCCTGGAACTCCTGGTCGAAAAGTTCCAGGTAGTCGGCGCTACCGAGCTGGAGACAATGCTCCTGCACGCCGAGCCCGGCACATCCTCGGCTGACGCCCTGGCTCTGCTCGCATCACTCGACGCCACCGCCTGACCAGGAACCAACGCCCGCAGGACAGCCGATTCGCCACCCGCCCGCCCAGTCCCGGTCCCGGTCCCGGTCTGAGGAAGGGGCCTCCACCGGCGAAGATCCGGTAACCGGTCAGTACGCTCCCGGCCGGACCTACCTATCTGGGACACGCGCTCGGTGATATCGGTTCGATCAGCAGGCGGTGAACAGAGGCCATGAGGTGAGCGGGCCGCAAGGTGCCTACATATTCTTGGTCAGGGATGGAGACGGCCTCGGCTGAGGCGTCCTCTCCTTCATGGACGCAAAATGTCCGTGCTGGACATGACCCTGCCGCTCCGGGATCGGTGGAGGCTCTATGCGTTGACCCCAGCTGCCTGTCGGGGCTGGTGCTGAGCGTAGTAGTTGCTCTCGTGTTCGTGAGGCGGGATGTCTCTGATCCCTGTGTGAAGACGCTGGTTGTTGAACCAGTCGACCCATTCCGCGGTGGCGAGCTCGACGTCGGCCAGGCCGTGCCAGGGCCTGCTGGGCTTGATCAACTCCGTCTTGTAGAGGCCGATTCCATTCTGGGAACGACTAAAGGTCGACGATCGCGAAGACGTTGATGAGAAGTAGGAACAGGGAAGCCGCCGGAGGGGGCTTCGGGCTGAACCGCTGGGGATCCCCATGAAGGATGATCCCCTCATGGACAGAGTTGTTGATCTCGACGAGGTAGCTGCCGTTCTGGCTCAGCGGACGACGGGCTGGACGTCGGCTGGCCTTGAAGTGGACCGGGCGACGTGGAGGGATGCGGAAGCGTCCTGGCCCCAGCCACTGGAGACCGACAGGGCTCGGGTTCATGATCCGGACTCGGTTGGCGTGGTCATATCCGGTCCGACGGAGGCCGAGTTGTCGGTGGTGCTGTTCCGTGGTGGCTGGGCGGATGTGGACTTCGTCGCTGACCTTGACGACGCTGGTTGCCTGCCAGCGTCGGGGATCACCTCGGCGTCAGACTTCGGGACCCGGATGGATCAGTGGGTCACTCGTGTCTTTGGGAGCCTCGACAGCAGTCGATGAGGGCTGGCGCCACCCTTGGCTCACCTGACCGCTTGCTGTTCAGCGCGAGCGCCAGTGGTGGCGAGTCGGTAGGAGTCGGTGCCGGTCTCGAAGATATTGCCGCCGAAGGTGAGGCGGTCGACGATGGCCGCGCAGAGGCGGGGATCGGCGAAGGTGTCTTGGTCCAGCCCCAGTTGAACGGGGCCAGGTCTTCGGCGACGAGGTCCTCGCCACCGCGATCCTCCACCGCCTCCTCCACCACTGCGAAGTGACCTCCATCAACGGCCCCAGCTACCGGCTCAAGAACCGCCTCCAGGCCATCGAGAGAGAACGACGTGGCCTGACCAGCTGCGATCAGGACACCGGACCCTCGCCCGGCGGGATGAAGGCGTCGGCACCATCAGCATCCTCGACATGCCCCTGAGCATCGACCGTGATGGCCGTCGCCCGCTCCTGCGACGTGATGAGCCAGGCCAGGACCTGTTCCGTCAGCAGCGTTCCCCCTGGGCCCTCGTCGTTCCAGTGCACCCGCCACCCTCCACCAGGCACCGCAGCAACCACTTGGTCGGCCCGCTCCAGGTGGGAGAAGTCCTCGTAATCCGTCACCGCACGCAGAGCACCACGCTTGGGATCGACGACCAGGGCCGCCCCAGTCATCTGGTCCCAGCCCTCCACACGCACCATGCGGCCGATCTCGGTGTCGCCCCCGGCCTGCGAGACCACCGCTCAGTTGCCGCCCTAGATGCGGACACTCGGGTAAGGACCCTTCACCCGGCACCCGCCTGTGAGGGAAAGTCATTCTCCGACCGCTACGTATCGGCCCGAGCCCTCTTCGATCTCCTCCTGCTCATCCAGGTTGACCACCACCCCGGCCGGTTCCAGTGCTTCGCGTATGCGCTGCATCATGAGCTCGGAGAGATAGTGGCGGTGCAGATCCAGTTCCTCAAGGTGCGTAAGAGGCTGGCCACTGAGGAGCGCAGTAGCACCGGTGTCGCTCAGGGTGCCAAGGCCCAGGTGCAGCGCGGTGAGGCGAGCGACGACGGGAGCACCGGCCACCGCGGCGGCGATCTCGTCCTGCATGTAACTGTTCTGCAGTCCGAGCCGCCGCAGGGAAGGCAGCCGGTCACCGTCAAGGATGGGGGCCAGGTCGGCGAGGGTCGTGGTGCAGCCGTAGAACTCCTCACCCAGCCACAGGTCCAAGTGCTCCAGAGCAGGCAGGTCGCTGGCGGCCACGGCGCGCGCCACTTCGCCGGGCAGACCGCCGTTCTCCAGCCGCAGGACACGCAGGTGCTCGTGCCGCAACGGTGTCAGCCGCAGGCCCGAGCCTTCTTCATCAGCCGCCATGCCTATGGTTGAGCCGCGCACCCCAAGTTCTCTGAGATGGCGGAAAGCCTTGAGGATCGACGTCACATCACCCTGCACTATCCAGGACATCTCAGACTCTTCGGGAGTGAGATCGGCAAGGTACAACGCCTTGAGGCCGGTGAGCCGGTCCGCAACGGCAATCAGCTCGCTCACCGCCCAATCAGGGGGGCCTTCCGAGGAGTAGGCACCGTCACCAAGGACCAAAGCCTGCACCCGCGCAAGGTCTACCGTCTTGAGGAAGCGGTCCCATTGCCTCTCGTAAGCCCAATCGGGTATGGCTTCGCTCCACACTTCACTGGCCTCATAGTCGGCGCTACAGATGCGCCATGCGACGTCCCCCGCCGCAGGCATCGACCCATTCCCCTCCCCCGGAGCCGCGAACTGGTAGACGGGAAGACCGTGCAGCGTCGCTAAGTGATCCATGTACATAATTCATCCATTCACAGGCGAACTCCACGCCGATTGATCATCAGGGTCAGCCAGTCTGCTGATGACCCCGTGCGGCGAGTGATGGCGAGAATACTCGGAAATAGCGCAGGCTAAGCTTGGCGTTTATCCAGTTTTGCCTCTTGTGAGGTCTGGTGAGTTCTTTTTTCCCGCAGTTCCTTGGCATGCGCGGTGCTTGTTCTTCATGCCGATGGGTCGGCCTGGGCCGGATTCTGTGAGTTTCCTTGCACTGGCTGGTTGAGGGTCTTGCCGTGGAGGCGGCGAAATCGTCGGCGTACTCGAGCAGGAGTGAGACGTCCCTGACGAACAGGTCGCTCCCTGAGTCTGCGAAGGTCCTCGGCCAGGGGCCGGGCCAGACGCAGTTGCGTATGGGCAGCGATGACGAGCCAGGTCCAGCGGTCCGCGGCAGCCGGCTCGCGAAGCTTGGGCGTGGTTCAGCCCAGTGTCTGCTTGAGCATGCGGAAGGTGTGTTCCAGGTCGATCTGCGCAGGAACGCCTGCCAGAGGCTGTCCACATCTGCGACGCTGACTCCGGCGGCGGAGCACCACAGCCAGATCGGCTTGAGGTTGTGGTCGCCACAGGCGGTGTTCCACGGGTCGCGGGTGGGGCCCCACACAGCTGACTCGGCAGTGCGTTGCGCCGACCACTACCACCTGGAGAAGGTCACCCACGCCGTTGAGCTGCCCGGCGGAGCCACATCTCCAGGTCGGGGCACTCGATGACGGTCAAGGCCGGTCAACTCGGAAACCGGACCGGACCCGTTCCCCACTGGCTTTCGATCATTACGAAGACGACTGCCAGTACGCCAAGGATCCTGCCACCTCGACAAAGGCCAGGTGACCTGCCGGAACTCCTGGCACCGCCACCAACACCACACCCGCCTCTGCCACCACCATGGGCACGCATACGCCGACACCCCACCAGGATCAGAAAGGTCCGCGGCAACTGTCCACAGCCGCCGAGACCGACCCACTGGTGTGCTGCCCCATACCGAGAGTTGCGCCAGGGCGTGCGGCTGGGGATGGGCTGCGGTGAATGTGCTGGCGTTGCGGTGCAGGAGGGGCAGGCGTACGCCGATCGCGATGGCGACCGCCCCGACGCCGGAGCCCTCGGCCCCTGCTCCTCAGGCGCCGGACATCGGCATCGAGATGTAGGCCCCGGAACCTCCCGACGAACGTCTGCTTGGATCAGGTGGTGCTCAGTAGGCACCGACATGGACGGGGGCCGACTCTCTGCTTTCGTCGTCGACGCTCACCACGTAGAAGAGTCCACCGGCCTCCGGGACCCGCACCTCCCCGTTGCGGGGGTAGGAGGTGGCAAGGAAGGACCATGCGTACGGGTCGGGGTACCGGGCGTAGACACGGTAGCTCTGGCCCATGTCACCGGAGTGCCCGTCCCACGAGATGAGGACCCCGTTCCCATCGTGCCGAGCCATCAACCCGCTGGGCTTCGGCGCGGTGCCCGGCGCGGGCCGCGTGGCGTGCACCGGTCCGGAGACGCCGGAACGCTGCCCCGATGTGTCGACCGCCTCAACGGTGTAGGTGACGGCCACGTCCTGCGGGGCCCGCAGGTCGGTGTAGGCGGTGCCGCGCACTTCGTCCGGCCCGTCCAGGTCCTGCCCGCCCGCGGGCGCCGCCCACACCTCGTAGTGGTCCACGTGGTCCGACGAGGCGTGCCAGCGCACGGTGTTGCCTGCCGTTGTGCCTCGCGCGGTGAGGTCCGCCGGAACGCTGGGCGGCGACGTGTCCGCCGTCTCGACATACCAGTCGTAGCTGCGCTCCGACTCGTTGCCCGCCTGGTCAACGGCGCGTACGGCGTAGGCATAGACATCGCCGGTGGATGGGAGGGGATCGGTCGTGAAGGTCGCCGCCAGGGGTGTGGCGCCGCTGACGAGCGTCCATTCCTCGGTCTCGGCGAGACGCCGGTAGAGCCGGTACCCGGCGAGGTCCGGTTCGGTGTTCGCGTCCCAGCCGACCGTCGTGGTCTGAGCGGCAAGGTCGTACGACGCCTGAAGGCCGGTCGGCGCGGCGGGCGCGGGATCGTCGGCTTGTGCCGCCCGTCGGCCATCACCGCTCTGAAGGTGTGGCAGCGCAGACGCGGCGGTTGTGGCGGGGCCAAGGAGCAAGGCGGTGCCGAGGGCGACCATGACGACGGCGCCGACAGATCTTCGTAAGGTCATGCGCGTACGACAACTGAGAACCCGGCACGGTTGTACTGCCCGTCCGCCAGGGCCGGCACGGCCCTACCCGACCTCCTCGCCCACCACGGACACGGCATGCGCCGACGGGGTCCGGCTCTTCCGAGGGAACAAGAACTCCTGTCCTCCGTGGGGACTCAACGGCCAGGTCGTTGATCAGCAGCCGAATTGATCAGAGGAGCATGTGGGCGTCCACCGGTCCGTGGGGCCGACTGCGTCGCTGCATGCCCTGGGACTGTGTCCCTGGCAGCTCGCCACCGACGAGCGCGAGCACACCGCCCTGGCCGAACTCGCCGATGGCCGCGGGCAGGAGACGGTCGACTACGAGGTCGCGCCGTAACCACTCCCCCGCCCCGGCCCCACCGGAGCTCAAGTGCCCACGGACTGCAGGCGCCCAGCGGGCGGGCCCGGTCCGGGCAGCCGAACCCGGTCAGGCGACAACGCCCGGACGGGAGAACCACTGCGGGCGCCAGCACGTCGTGCCAGGCATGAACCCGATCAGCGACGTCCATCTTGACCGGCCGGGTCTGGCCATGGTGGACATCGCGGCCTCCGACGAGGCCACCGCTTTCGCCGTCCAGCGCCTGCTCACCGTGCACCGTGCCATCGCGCCTGCAGAACGTACGCGCCGGGATCTCGGTGAGCTCGGCGTACGACTGCGCTGCTTCCCCCAGCCGCCCAGCACCAGTGGGTCGTTGTCGACGTAGACGATCCGGGACTCCGGGGCCACCCGCTGGGCGATCTGGTGGGTGTTGCCGACGTTGGGCAGCCCGGTGCCGATGTCCAGGAACTGCCGTACGCCCTCCTCACCGGCGAGATGGCGGACGGCACGGGCGAGGAAGTACCGGGCGGCGCGGGCGCCGGTCTCGATCCCGGCGAAGATCTCACGGAAGGCGCCCCCGGCCACCTGGCCGACCTCACAGTTGTCCTTACCGCCCAGCCAGTAGTTCCAGATCCGGGCCGACTGCGGGACGGAGGTGTCGATCTTGGAGAGTACCTCCGCTGCCGCGTTCTCCGTCTGATCAGCCATGGACGCTCCCCCTGTGCGCGATGGGGGAACCGCCTAACGGTCGAAGACCGTTCGGGACCTTCCACATCAGTCCCCGTAAGTCACCCCATGCGAATCATCGGCCCCAACCGGCCTTCCTCTCACAGTGGTTGGATAACACCCGTGCCCGGCACGGCGGTACGGCCGTCCCGGGCGCAGGCGCGTCCCCAGGTCACTCGGTGATCAGGTAGGCCCTTTCGATCGTCTGGGTCACGGTGTTGCCCGCCCGGTCGGTCAGCTTCGCGCGCAGCGACACGGAACCCGGCCTCGCCGGGTGCTTCAGCGACAGGTGCGTACCGCCGACGGACTTGGCGGGCTGCCAGGTCCTGCCCTCGTCGTACGACACCTGGAAGGCGAGCGCGGCCGGGCGTTGTCCGGCAGCCGCCCCCTCGACAGTGAAGGGCACCTCGAAGTGCCGGCCCGCCTTCGCGGTGCTGGCCAGGGTCAGCTTCGGGCTGAAGCGGACCGTGGACAGCGGCACCGGGGCGAAGTCGCCCTCGGGGGTCCTGGCCGAGCGGAAGGTCCACTCGGTGTGGACGCGGGTGCTGACCGGATAGACGGCCGGATCACGGGAGTTGTCCACGGTCAGCCGGTACGCGGTGTCCCCGGCGGGCAGGGTGTACTCCGTCGGGTCGGTGGTCGGCTGGATGCCGTAGTCGTCGGCGATCTCCTTGCCGTCCGCCTCCAGCCGGGACGTCACCGAGACCGGCTGGCTCAGACCCCAGTGCCCGGAGCCGTCGCCGAACAGCGGCAGGAAGACCCTGAGTGTGTTCCCGTCGCGGCCGACACCCGGGTAGCCACGGCCCGGCCCGAGGTCGTCGGGGCTGTTCAGGACCGGCCCGAAGACGCCGATGCCGAATCGCTCGACATAGGTGCGGCCGGCCTTCCAGTGCCTCGGCATGCGCATCAGGAAGCCCTCGAAGACCGCGTCCTGGCCGTCGCCGAAGCGCTGCCAGGTACGCACCGACCACTTCACGCCGTTGTCGAGGACGTACTCGGTGCTCCGGTACGGCAGGTCGCCGCGCATGTCGCTCCCGCCGGGCACCAGACGGCCGTCGGGCAGGTGCGGGGTCACCTCGGCCTGGACGCGCCGACCGTCGACCGACTCGCCCACCTCCAGGTTCACCTTGGCCAGCTGCTCCCGCCCGATCTTCGCGGTGAAGCCGTCCAGGCTGCCCTCCCGGTACCAGCTCAGGTGGTAGTTGACGGGTCTGCCGTCCTTGCCCTTGCTGGTCCAGCGGCCGGAGAAGAGGGAGGTCAGCCCCGTCACCGAGCCGTCCGGGCCGAGCCGCCCGAACCGGGAGCCCACGAAGGTGGGCATCAGGAACTCGAGATGGGCGTCGTCGAGCCCCTCGCCCCGCCCGTACTCGACGGTGATCGCTGCGTCGTCGTTCACGGCCCCCGCGTCGGGCACGGTGATGTCCACCGGCTTCGCCTGCCGGGCGTCGACCTCCACGGTCGTGTCCCGGTCCAGGCGAAGCCTCGGCTGGACCAGGACGGCGTGCTCGCCGGAGCCGGTCGACGGGTGGATCACCCCGGTGAGGAGGTAATCGGCCTTGGGCAGCCGGACCGTCAGCTCGCCGTCCCGTTCGTCGGCGTACTCGGTGTAGAAGCTGCCGTTCAGGTCCGCGAGGGAGGTTACGGCGTCGCCGGTCGCCCTGCCGTCCTGGTCGGTGTGCCTGAGCGTCAGGTCGTACGACTCGACCTCGCGGTCCACCCCGACCGCGGACCGCACCTGGATCCTCCCGTCGGCGGAGGAGGCCGTGACCGAGCCGCCGAAGCTGCCGTCCACGGTTCCCGCGCGGGTGTCCGCGGTGACCTCCGCGCTCGCCTCGCCGCCCGCGGGGACCGTGATCTGCTGCGGGGAGACGGTGAACATGCCCTCGGCGGCGAGCTTGCGGTCCACCCCGTACGCGTCCACGGACAGGTCGAGCGTGACCGGATCGGTGCCGAGGTTGCGGTAGGTGAGCTTCTTGGTCCGGGCCGTGTCGTCGTCGTGCGGCCACTGCTGGACGCCGAAGTCGAGGTGGGCCTGCTCGGTGACCACGTTCTCGTCCAGCGCCCGGACCAGATCGACCCGTCCGGTGCCCTGCTGGAAGGAGCTGTACGTGCCCGGCTTCGCGGAACCGGTCAGCACCGCCTTGATCCGCTCACCGCGCCAGCCGGGGTGCTGCTGGGCGAGGATCGCCGCGGCACCCGCCACATGCGGGGTGGCCATCGAGGTGCCCTCGATCGTCAGGTAGCCGGGGACGTCCGAGGGATACAGGTCCGCCAGGACACTGCCGGCTGCGGCCGCGGCGGTGATGTCGACCCCCGGCGCGGTCAGGTCGGGTTTGACCCCGCCGTCGCCGACGCGCGGACCGCGGCTGGAGAAGGCGGCCAGCGCGTCGGACTTGTCGACCGCGCCGACCGTCAGGGCGGACGCCGCGCTGCCCGGTGAGCCGACGGTCCGTTCGCCGTCGCCCTCGTTGCCGGCCGCGATGACGAAGAGGGTGCCGGACTCGGCGGAGAGCCGGTCGACCGCCTCCTCCATCGGGTCGATGCCGGGGAGATCCGGGCCGCCCAGGCTCAGGTTGACGACGTCCGCGCCCTGGGCCACCGCCCACTCCATGCCCACGATGATCTCGGAGTCGTAGCCCTCGCCCCAGTCGTTCAGGACCTTGCCGTTGAGGAGCTCGGCGCCGGGTGCGACGCCCTTGTAATTCCCGCCGGACTTCGCTCCGCTGCCCGCCACGGTGGACGCCACGTGTGTGCCGTGTCCGTACCTGTCGGTCGTGCTGCCGGTGCCGCTGAAGTCCTGCTCCGCGACCACCTTGCCCGCGAGGTCGGGGTGGGCGGTGTCGATGCCGGTGTCCAGGACGGCGACCTTGGTGCCGGTGCCGTCGAAGCCCGCGGCCCAGGCGGTCGGCGCGCCGATCTGCGGGACGCTCCGGTCGAGCGAGGCCCGGCGCTTCCCGTCGAGCCACAGCTTCTCCACGCCGGCCGTGGAGGCGAACCGCGCCGTCCCCGCGGCCGAGTTGTCGGTCACGGCCTTCCAGAACCCGGCACCGCGCTTCTTCGCGGAGCGCATCGCCCTGCCGTTGACGACCGGCAACTGTCGGCCCAGCCGTGCCCCGGCCGCGGTGAACGGGCTCGTGGAAGGAGCGCTGTTGCCGTGGAAGGTGACGATCAGCGGGAGGTCGGAACGGCCCGCGTCGTCGTAGCCGTCTTTGACCAGCTGGGTGACGTCGAACAGCCGGGGATCCAACGTGCCCTGCGCGAGCAGGAGTTGGGCATCACCGGGAACGACTCGGGTGTGCCCGGCGACGACCCGGACCGAGAACGGCATACCCTCGCGGCCCTGGGCCCGCTGCACCCCGGAGACCTGTCCGGCGCCGTCCACCAGGACCCGGTCGCCGGTGACGAGCGTGACCGTCCTGACGGCGGAGGCCGTACGGGTGCTCTTGCCCGAGGCGACGCCGACGACTCCCGCGCCCACCGTTCCCGTGCCGACCGTTGCTGTGCCGACCGTTGCTGTACCGACGGCTCCCGCCCCGGCCGGCAGCCCGGCGAGGACCAGGGCCGCGGAGGCCACCCCCGCGGCCAGGGCCGCGTGTCTGTGGCGCACGCGTAACTGCATCTGAACTCCAATTGGTCGGTGGATCAGGACTCACGGGGCGGTGGGGCCCGTGATCAGGCGGCCGTCACGGTCGTACGGCCAGACATTGGGGACACAGCCGTGCAGGCCCTTGATCTGCTGCATCATCGCCGGGGCCGGCCGACCCTCGCCGGGGCAGGTGACATGGCCGTGGCCGAGGAAATGGCCCACCTCGTGGTTGATGATCAGCGAGCGGTACCCGACGACGTCCTCGGTGTAGAACTCGGTCGCCAGGACCCAGCGTCTGAGGTTGACCATCACGTCGTCGTGCACACTGCAATTGACCTTGCCGCCGGTGTCGAGGCCTCCCCCGGCACAGATCGCGTCGACAGTTCCCGGGGTGGCGAGGCGCACCCTGAAGTCGGTGGGCCCGCTCGACACCCGCTGGAACGCCGAGTGACCGTCGGCCGTCCAGCCGCGCGGGTCGGCCAGGGTCCGCTCCACCTGTTCGGCCACGTCCGCGGGGGAGATCGGCAGGCCCTTCTCCACCTCGACCCGGTACCGCAGGGGCGTGCCCCTGCCGACCTTCTCGCCCTCGCCGGAGGCGGTGACGAAGGTCCCCGGGCCGCTCTCGGGCAGGGGGGTGGTGGAAGGGCCGGCCGCCGCGACGCTCCGGTCCGGTCCCGGCGGCTCACCGGCCCGCGGCGGAGCCGGAGTTCCGGAGGGCGTGGGGGAGTCGGTCACAGGAATCCCGGACGGCACGGTCGCCGTGGGCGATCGTCTTGCGTCGGACGGCAGCCACGCCATCACCGCGCCACCGACCGCCGCGAAGACCGCCAACGCGGCCAGACCGCCGGTCAGTCGGCCCTGCACGCGCCGCGCGGAGCGTTTCCGGCGACGACCGCCGCCGGGCTTTCGTTTGTGCGCTGTCACGGTCGTTCACGATGTGATCGCCATGTGATCGGACCTGGCCCGGAAGGTAACGAAACGATAACCCTCTTCGTGGTCATGCCGATGTGGATACTGTGCGCATGTCACGCGTACTGCTGATCGAAGACGATCCCGCCGTCAGGGAGGGCGTCACTCTGGCCCTGCGTCGGCAAGGACATGACGTCGCCGCCGCCGCGACCGGCGAGGAGGGCCTTGACCGGCTGCGGTCCTTCCGGCCGGACATCGTCGTCCTCGATCTGATGCTCCCCGGCATGACCGGTCTGGAGGTGTGCCGCACCGTACGGACCCTCGACCAGACCCTGCCGATCATCATGGCGACCGCCCGGGGGGACGAAGTGGACATCGTTGTCGGCCTGGAGGCCGGCGCCGACGACTACGTCGTCAAGCCCGTCCTGGCCCGCGTGCTCGACGCGCGCATACGTGCCGTCCTGCGCCGGGCGGCCGGGGCCGCGCCCGGTGCCGAGGGCCTGCCGAAGATCCACACCTACGGCGAACTGGCCGTCGACCGGGCCGGTCTGACGGTCGCGCTGCACGGCGAGCCGATCGCCCTCGCCCCCTCCGAGCTGCGGCTCCTGCTCACCCTGACCGCCTCGCCGGGTCAGGTGTTCAGCCGTCAGCAGCTTCTGGAGGCGGTCTGGGAGCACGACTACCACGGCGACGCGCGTCTGGTGGACGCCTGCGTCAAGCGCCTGCGCACCAAGATGTCCGAACCGCCGCGCGCACCCCGGTACATCCACACCGTGCGCGGCTTCGGCTACCGATTCGCGGCGCCGTGAGGAGGCGCCGGCTGCGCGGGCTCCGGTTCCGCATGGTGGTGGCCTTCGGACTCGTCGCCGCGATCTCCGCGGTCACGACCGGTGCCCTGACCTTCCGGGAGGCCCGCACAGGAGTGCTCCAGCAGAGTCAGGACGCCACCATCAGACAACTGCGCACCCAGCTCAACCAGTACGCGGCCGAACTCGCCCTTCCTCCCGAGCGGTCAGCGCTGCGGAAGTTCGCGCAGGACATGGCGGCCACCGAGTCCCGGGGCAACTGGCGGGTCTTGGTAACCTATGGAGACCTCAGCGGTTCCTCCACCTCCGGCGACCCCTTCACCGAGGTGACGCCCGCTCTGCGCGAGGCCGTCGCGTCCAGCCGGGCCACCGTCTTTCAACGGGTCCGCCACGACGGCCGGACCTCCCTCGTCGTCGGCATGTCGATCCTCTTCAGCACCCAGCGCATCCCGGACGGCGTCGAGACGGCCAGCGGGGCCCGGGTGTTCCTGGTGGTCCCGCAGACCACTGAACAGGCCTACGTCGACGCCCTGGTGACCGCGGCCGAACGGGCCATGGCGGCCGCCCTGGCCCTCGCCGTGGTGCTCGCCCTCCTCGCCGCGCGCGGAGTGCTGGTCCCGGTGCGGAAGCTGCGGCTCGCCACCCGCCGGGTCGCCGAGGGCCGTCTGGACACGCGGCTCGCGGTCAACGGCTCCGACGAACTCGCCGAGCTGTCCCACACGTTCAACGAGACGGCTGCCGCGCTGGAGACCTCGGTCGCCGAACTGCGTGAGATGGAGGCGCGGGCCCGCCGCTTCGCCGCCGACGTCTCGCACGAACTGCGCACTCCGCTCGCCGCGATGTCGGCGGTCACCGACGTCCTCGACGAGGACGCCGCCCGACTGGACCCGGACACCGCCACCGCGGTCCGGCTGATCAGCACGGAGACCGTCAAACTCGCCCGGCTCGTCGACGACTTGATGGAGATGTCCCGATTCGACGCGGGCGCCGCGGTGCTCCACCTGGACGAGATCGACCTCGCCGAGTCGATCCGGCGCACCCTCGCCTCCCGCGGCTGGACGGACACGGTGGAGACCGAACTGCCGCCGCCGCACGCGGTACGCGCACGAGTCGACCCGCGCCGCGTCGACGTGATCGTCGCCAACCTGGTCGGCAACGCCCTCAAACACGGTGCCCGTCCGGTCATGGTGCGCCTGAGCGGTGACGACACGGTGGCCGTGATCGAGGTCCGGGACAGCGGCCCCGGCATCCCGGCCCACGTCCTGCCACACGTCTTCGAGCGGTTCTACAAGTCCGACAGCGCCCGGATCCGCTCCGAGGGCAGTGGCCTCGGCCTGTCCATCACCGCCGAGAACGTCCGCCTCCACGGCGGTACCGTGCGCGCCGCCAGCCACCCGGCGGGCGGTGCCGCCTTCACCGTGGAACTCCCGCTGCGACAGGCGGAGCCGACCGAGGAGTACCGGCCATGAAGGCCCTGCACCGCGCCCCGCTGCTGGCGCTGCTCGCCGTCACCTCCTGCGGGATCCCCGCAACCGGAGTGGTCGAGGCGGGCGGTCCCGCGAGCGGGGCCCTGCCGCTCACACCGGTCTACTTCGTCGAGAACGGCCGACTCGCCGCCCTGCCGCGCAACACCGGCCAGCCCGGCGACCCCACGGACGCGCTGCGGCTGCTGATGGCCGGTCCGCTGGCCGGCGAGGGGGGCACCGACACTCTCACCACCGAGTTGCCCCTCCTGCCGACCGCCATGGCACCGCCGTCGGCCGCCGTCGACGTACCGGGGGGCTCGCCGTCGGACCCGTCCGGCGCAGCCGGGAGCGCGTCGGACACCCCGACCGTGACGGTCGCGGGGAACGTGATGACGATCCGACTGCCCGCTGGCATGGCCGGGTTGAGCGATCTCGGGGTTCGGCAACTGGTGTGCACGGCGACCGCCGCGTACCGCCTCACCCGTCCCAGCACCGCGGCGCTGACCGCGGTGGTGACCGGCGGCGGACACCTGGTCAGGACGTCGGACGCGCGCTGCCCCAGTCGATGAGCGGCCTCCCCGCCGGAGCGGCCGCGGTGTCCGCCTGCTGCAGCTGGCTCAGGAGTTGGTTCTGGCCGGCGAGGAGCTCGGTGAGGATACGGCGGGCGGCGCGCAGGAGTTCGGCGACGTCACCGCTGCGCGACCCGGAGGGGCCGGAAGTGGACGAGGACGACGACGCAGCATGATTCCGGAGGAGGCGGGGTCTAGTTGGTACCAGCGGTCAGCTCGCTGAACAGCTTGTTCGCCGACTCGGAGGCGAACTGCCGCTGGAGTTCGGCGCGGGCGATCTGCTTCTTGAACTCGCCCTCGTGGCCGGTGAATCCGGCGTTGTGCATGGTGTCGGTGATCCACGTCGCGAATGCCTGGTAGTTCCAGATGTGCGGCAGGCAGGTCTGCGAGTAGCTGTCGAGGAGGCTGGAGTCGCCCTCCTTGGCGTGGTGGATCACCGCGCGGGCGAAGACCTGGGTGTCGTGCAGAGCGAGGTGGATGCCCTTGGCGCTCATCGGCGGCACGATGTGCGCGGCGTCGCCCAGGAGGTAGAGCTTGCCGTAGCTCATCGGGTCGAACACGACGCTGCGCAGCGGAACGATCTGCTTGGACACGATGTGCCCGCGCGAGGGCGGCGTGCCGAACCGGGCCTCCAGCTCGCTCCAGATGCGCTCGTCCGGCCACTGCTCGAGGGTGTCGTCGACCGCGCACTGGAGGTAGATGCGGCTGGCTTCGGGGCCGCGGGGGATCATCCCGGCCAGGCCCAGTTCGTGGATCGCCATGCCCGAGGGCTTGGTCTCGGTGGCGGCCAGGACGCTGAGCCAGGAGTAGCCGTACGCGTGGGAGTACTCGGTCAGCGCGGAGGCGGGGACGGAGCGGCGGGAGACGCCGTGGAAGCCGTCGCAGCCGGCGACGAAGTCGCAGTCGATGGCTCGGGCCGCACCATCGGCGTCCCGGTAGCGCACCACGGGGTGAACCTGGGTGAGGTTCTCCAGGGCGACGTCCGCGGCTTCGTAGCGCAGGTCACCGCCCTCGCGCAGGAAGACCTCCGTGAGGTTGCGCACCAGGACCTGCTGCGGGCAGTACAGGCTCTCGTTGTTGTCCTCGTCCACGTCGATCGGCATCGCGTGGCCGTCGATGTAGAAGCCGCCCTCGCTGTGCGGGATGGGGTCGCCCGCAAGGACCTCCTCCAGGCCCCATTCGCGGAACAGGCGCACCCCGAAGGTGTCGATCGTTCCGGCGCGCTGGCGCTTCTCGACGTAGGCGCGCGGGTGCTTCTCCAGCACGATGCAGTCGACGCCGTTGCGCAGCAGGAAGTTGCCGAGGGTCAGACCGGCGACGCCGGCCCCGATGATGACGACGGCTGTGTCGTCGCGTGTCTCAGTCATGCGTGGGAGCCCTTCATGGTCCGTGCAGTGGTCGGTACGCGCCGAGCGCGTACGTTGCGGCGCCGGCCGTGAAGTGGGAGGCCGGCGCTCGCTCGCTGTCCACTGTGGAAGATCCGGCGGGCTGTGAACCACTGGTAAGTCGACACCTGATACCGGAAACCCGCCAAGAAGGCTCGGACCTTGCGCACCGCGCACCTGACCAGGGCAAACAACCCTGGGGGACGGCTAGCGCGCGTGGAAGCGCAGGCCGGCCTGGTAGCGGCCGGGGGTCTGGCCGACGACCTCGGTGAAGGCGTCGATGAAGGTGGACGGGTTGGACCAGCCGCACGCGACCGCGGTCTCCGTCACCGTCATCCCGTCGGTCAGGTGCGCGAGAGCGTGGTGGATACGCAGAGTGGTCCGCCAACGGTGGAAGCTCATGCTCAGCTCGGCGTGGAAGAGGCGGCTGAGCGTGCGCTCGCTTGCTCCCACCGCCCTGCCCAGCTCGGCCAGGGTGGAAGGCCGGGCGGGGTCCGCGCGCAGCAGGTCGGTGGCGGCGCGCAGCCGGTCGTCGCTCGCTTCGGGAAGGTGGAGGGAGGTCTCTGCGGCGTCGGCCAACTCGTCCACGATCACGGCGAGCAGGCGCCGGTGGGCGCCGGACCGCCGTTCCGGCTCGTCGGTGAGCGCCAGGAGAGCCTCGCGCAGCAGCGGGCTCACCGCGAAGACGCTGGGGTGATTGATGAGCTCGGCGCACAGGTCGAGCGGTACGGACACCAGCCGCACGTCGGTCCGGCCGTAGAAGCGGTGCGAGTGGGCGAAGCGCGGGGGCGTCCAGGTGATCCGGTCCGCCGGGGCGACCCAGGTGCCGCGCTCCGTCGCCGTGGCCAGGGCGCCGGCGGCGGCGTAGACCAACTGCCCCTGGACGTGGCTGTGGGGGTCGAGCTGGAAGCCGTGCGGCAGCCAGGCACCGCCTTGCAGGATCTGATCCTCTGCATCGGCGGGCGTCGGTGAAGGATGGCGGGTTGTCGGCATCAAGCGTCAGTTTACCGGTGGTCTCGCGCAGTGCGCCGCGCCGACAGTGGTCGCATGACCACGATGACGCTCAAGTCCCGTCCCCGGGGGAGGTAGCGGTGGCCTCCCGCCGCACAAGCGGCGGATGCTGTCGTTGACCGTGCGGGGAAGCGAGCAGCCCAGTGGGCACTTCATGACCGTCACACTGGGCGGCGAGGACGTCCGGCACCTTCAGCGGTCAGGCTTCGACCAGGCCGGACGTCTGTTCTTCGCCGACCCCGACGACGACGCCACCGAGGTGTTCCTGCCCAGCAGCGAGCGGTGGATTCTCCAACTCACGCTCCAGGGCGGCAAACAGCGTCCGCAGTGAAGACCTACTCGATCCGGCGGTTCCGGCCCGAAGCGTCGGCCTTCGACATCGAGATCTCACTCCACGCGGACAACAGCCCCGGCGCGGCCGGCCCGGGCACCCGATGGGCGCGCGCCGCCGAGTTCCGGCACCAGGGTCGCGTTCATCGACGCAAGACACAGCCACCCGGTCCCTGATGTCGAAGTGCCGTGTGGCCGTCGGCGAGGACACATCCGCGAACCGACACGAGCGGGCGTCCGCCGAGGTGCGAGCTGCCGGGTTCGAGCCGCTGGAGCCGTGCCCCGGCCGCACCACGGACCATTGGCGCTGCCGCTGTTCCCGTGGAAGCGAAGTCACGACGCGCCTGTCCTCCATCCGGTCGGGCACCACCGGCTGTAAGAAGTGCCCCCGATCCGGCGGCAGCCGCCGTGGAGGTACGCACCGCCGGGTTCGAGCCGTTGGAGCCCTATCCGGGAAAGACCGCCGACCGGTGGCGCTGCCGTTGCAGGTGCAGCACGGACATCACACTCACCCTGACCAGCATCAGAGGAGGCCGTACCGCGTGTGGCACGTGCTCCCAAAGCCCGACTCGGTAACCATCGGTCACAACGCACCGAAGGCAAACGCCACACCCAGGCCGCCATGGCGCTCTCCCGCCGCCATGGTCAACGCTCGCGAGGCTCTCCTGCGCGACAGACGGTGCTAGGAGCTCACACCACCGATGGTCCGAGCGGCTTGGCAAACGGCACTAGGCCCTGTCGTCAAATTCCCGCCTGCCGGGCGGACGTCGGGAATTTGACGACAGGACCTAGGCGCTGATTCTCGGATCATGTACGGAGCCAGATGATGAGTGCGGCGAGGGTGACGGTGCCGAGGTAGGTGTAGGCCCGCTTCTCGTAGCGTGTGCCGACGGCGCGGAAGCCTTTCAAGCGGTTGATGGCCCGTTCGACGGTGTTGCGTTTCTTGTAGCGCTCGCGGTCGAACCCGGTGGGCCGACCGTCGCGCGAACCGCGGTTCTGGCGGTGCCTCCGCTGGTCGAGCCGTTCGGGGACGATGTGAGATAGACCGCGCCGTCGGAGATAGCGGCGATTCTCGCGGGATGTGTAGGCCTTGTCGGCCAGAACCTGGTCGGGTCGGGTGCGAGGCCGGCCGACTCCGATGCGGGGCACCGACATCTGCTCCAGGACAGGCTGCAGCTGGGGGCCGTCTCCGTAGTGTCCGGGTGTCAGGAGGACGGCAAGTGGCTGGCATCGTCCGTCGGCTGCGAGGTGGAACTTGGTGGTGAAGCCGCCGCGGGAGCATCCCGGACACTCGCCGATCTGACCACCTCCTCCAGCCGGACAGCCAGTTTCCGAAGCACCGGATCGACCTGGGCGTCCTCGGCGGCCGGCACCTTCGACAGCAGCATCTGCCAGGTCCCGTTCGCCGACCAGCGACGATGACGCTCGTAGACCGTCTCCCACGGCCCGAACCGCTCAGGCAGGTCCCGCCACTACACCCCCGTACGAACCCGGTACAGCACCCCGTTGATCACACGGCGGTAATCACTCCACCGACCTCCACGTGCACCACCGCGCGGCAAGAACAACTCCAGCCGGTCCCACTCCGCGTTCGTCAGGTCTCCGCGTCCCATGCCGTCAGCCTGCCCCAACACCTCGCACACGGAGGGAGATCCGAGAAACAGCGCCTTAGGGCTCGCAGAGAATCAACACGTTGATTCTCTGCGAGCCCTAAGGGTTATCCCGTAAAGATCTGCGAGTCACCTCGGGTATAGCGAGCCACCGTTCCACCTGTCGAGCTACTGGGCGAGGCCGAGGTTGTGCATCCGGGCGATGCCGAGCATGGCGTGGCTACACACTTCACCACAACCGCGTCCTGCTCCCGTGAGTCCTACTGCTGAGCGCCGGCAGAAGTCGGCTACCCCGGGGGATCGGGACACCAGTCATGCAGAAGTACGCGATCGTCCAACACATCACACGGTTCTTCCGGCCCTCGCGTGGTGCAAGACAGCAGCCGGGCACGTTCGCCCGGCAACTGGTGGGGCTCTGGCTGTTCGCGCTTGCCTTCGGGGCCGGGCTCACCGCGATCGGCTGGGACGACGAGTTCGGCCTGGCGCTGCTGCTTCTCTTTTATGGCGACATCATCGACGGGGTGCGGTACCGCTGGACGGCCGCACTGGCCGCGCTGACAGTCCTGTCGACTGCGAGCCGACTCACAAGAGCCGTCCTGCCCGGCTCCCTCGACGGCGCCTGGGCGCAGACCGTTGGCTCCGCTGTCGGTGTCACGCTCGGGCTGGCAGTGAGCGCCGCGATCACACGACTTCCGGAACGCCGACCACATCGGCCCGCCGGGGGACACGACCGCAGGGTCAACGGTCAAGACTCTCCGTAAACGGTACCTATCGGACCGAGCCGAGATCGCCCTCAGCACGTCACGGCGCTAAACAGCAGACTCCTCCGATTACGCGTCAGCGGAGTCAGTATTGGGTCAGCATTCGGTTTGCCAAACCCTGCTACAGCTGGCTGAACGCGCGAAGCACTACGCGCCCTCGGAGCCCGTGGGCCGGGCATGATCATCCCGCCACAGCTACTCGCATGCGCCGCACGCAGGGCGCGTCCCCTAAAGCCGCAGCTACGCCGACAGCAGCCGCACCATCTGCGCTGGTCAGCGCACCCGCCCCCGGGGCTTCAGCGGGACGGGCGGCAGGGCCGGTGCCGAGAGCGGGCCCCCGTCGTAGCCCTTCACCTCTCCGAACCGCGCCCCCGTCGCCCAGTCGGCGCGGGCCTGTTCGATCTCCGTCTGGGAGCGGCCGATGAAGTTCCACCACATGATGAGCTCTTCTTCGAACGGCTCGCCGCCGAGGAGCATCAGGCCCGCGTCCGACTCGGCCCGCAGGGGCAGTTCGGTGCGGCCGCAGCCCAGGTAGAGCATGGAGCCGGGGAGCAGCGGTACGCCGTCCACGTGGGCTTCGCCGGACATGGACAGCACGGCGTACTCGAAGTCCGGTTCCAGCGGCAGGCGTACGTCCGTGCCCTGGGCCAGGGCCAGATCGGCGCCGACGATCGGCGTGTACGTCGTGCCGGGCGAGGCGGCGCCGTCGACGCCGCCCAGGACGATCGTGGCCTTGAGGCCGGGAGCCGTCACGACGGGCAGCTCGCTGTGGTGTTCGAAACGCGGGTCGGTGTGGCGGTCCGTGTCGGGCAGGGCGACCCACAACTGCGCGCCGTGCAGGAAGCGGGCGTGCGACCTGGGGCTCTCCTCGGAGTGGCTGATGGCCCGGCCGGAGGTCATGAGGCCCAGCTCACGCGGGCGGATCGTCTGCAGGCTGCCCGTGGAGTCGCGGTGCAGCACCTCGCCCTCGTGCAGCCAGCTGACGGTCTGCAGGCCCATGTGCGGATGCGGCGGCACCTGCATGCCGGGCTCTTCGGCGATGTCGTCGGGGCCGTAGTGATCGACGAAGCACCAGGCGCCCACCATGCGCCGGCCCAGGTTGGGCAGCAGCCGCCGGACCTCGCTGGACTCGCCGAGCTTGACCCGGCGGGGGCTGAGGAGTTCACGTACCGGCTCAGCCACCACGAAACCCCGGCCGCCGCACATCGCGGGAACGGCCTCGCGATCAAGATTGCTCATGGCCCACAACCTAGCCCCGTGAAGGACCGTCCGTCATACCGTCGACCCGCCCGTCGGCAGCCGTTTGACCGAGAACCGGCGCACGCGCCGGGGAGACCGCCGATGCACCACCCGCCGCCCCCTCCGCCGACCACCGCACAGGTCGTGGAATATTCAACAACACCGTGCGGTTCTGGCCGTCGAAAGAGATTGAGGAGGTCACAGACGTGGACACGACCTACTACGACCACGGGACGACCGCGGAGCGCTGGGAGCGCGCCCGGATGTTCTTCGACGCCAAGGAGTACGCCGCCTCGGCGCGCGTCCTCGACGCTCTGGTCGAGGAGGTGCCGCAGGAGACGGGCCCCCGCCTGCTGCTGGCCCGTGCGTACTACCACTCGGCGCAGCTGAGCCGGGCGGAGGCCGAACTGCGCGTCCTCGTCGAGAACGACCCCGTGGAGCACTACGCCCGTCTCATGCTCGGCCGGACGCTCCAGCGTCAGGGCCGTGACGGCGAGGCCGCGTCGCACCTGCGGCTCGCCTCCGCCCTCGCGGGAGATTTCGACTCCCTGTGAGCGGAGTGAGTGGAGAGGGAGCGGAGGTCCCCCGGACCGCCCTTGGCGGTCCGGGGGACCTCGCTAGTTGGCGGTCTCCTTCTCGGTCTCCCGCGCCGCCTCCTTGTCGGGCCCCTTCGTGGGGCCGTACGTGCGTTTGCCCCGCCGGTAGGCGATCTCGCCGAGGATGACGTCCACCGCGATGAACGCGGCCAGCGAGATGCCGAGCAGGGGCACGAAGTACCCGAGGACGGCGACGCCCGCCATCAGCGGGACGAGGATGTGCGCGGGCACCTGCTGCCAGGCGCCGCGCGGGATGGGACGGCCGAAGGCCGAGGCTCGGCCCCGCTGCCACCACATGCGGTAGCCCCACAGGATCAGCAGGATCAGGCTGAGGGCGAGGGCCATCAGGACCAGCTGGTTGACGATGCCGAAGAGGATGCCGGTGTGCGCGTCGATGCCCCAGCGGGTGAGCTTCGCCAGTACCGGGTAGTCGGCGAACCGCACGGTGTCGGTCACCTCGCCGGTCGCGGGGTCGACCGCGACCGCGTCCTGCTTGGTGGGCCAACTGCGCTGGACCTGGCTGACCTTGTAGGCCGACTCGGCGTCCGCGGGCGGCACGATCTCGACCGGGTCGCCCAGGCCCTCCGCCCGCGCGGCGGCCAGCACCTTGTCCAGGCCGACGCCGTGTTCGACGCCGCCCTCGGCCGACCCCGAACCGTGGCCCGAGTGTTCGCCGCCCGCGGCGGCCGACACCGACGGGGTCGCCTGGCGCAGCGAGGTGCGCAGTTCGTCGATGTTCGCTCCGGCGTACGTCGACCAGGTCAGGCCCGTCGCCGACAGGAAGATGAAGCCGACCGCGGCCCAGACGCCGACCGAACCGTGCAGACCGAGGGTGCGCCGGCGCCCGCTGGTGCCGCGTATCCTGCGCTGCGTACGGCGGCGGCCGAACCAGAGGACCAGACCGCCGCCGGCGATCACCCACAGCCAGCTGGCGGCGAGTTCGCTGTAGAGGCGGCCGTCGTCGCCGAGTTTCAGATTGGCGTGGAACTCGTCGATCCAGGTGCGCAGCGGCAGCGCGCCGCTGGATCCGTACTGTTCGAGCGCGCCGCGCACCTCGGCGGTGTACGGGTCGACGAACACCGCGAGGGTGTGGGTCTCGGCGATGCCGGAGACGCCGGAGAGCATCACCCTGGTCGTCTCGTCGTCCTCGGGCGAGGGGCGTACCGCGGAGACCGTTCCCTCCGGGTGGGCCTTGCGCGCGGCGGCGACCTGCTCGGAGATCGGCAGCTTCTCGTCGCCGACCGGGACGGTCATCTCGTGCGAGTAGAGGATCTTCTCGGCCTGGAACGACGCCGCGTAGAGGAATCCGGTCGTGGCGGCGACCAGCAGGAACGGGGCGACGAGCACTCCGGCGTAGAAGTGCAGCCGCAGCACCAGCGGGCGCAGCGGCGCCCAGCCGCCGCGTTTCGGCGGGGCGGGGGTGACGGACTGCGGGGACTCGTCCGTCTCGGTCGTGGGAGCGGTGGACATCGGCTGGCTTCTCCGGTCGGGCAGGGGACGACGGGGCCGTACTCGGCCGTTGCGGTGCAGTAGTCGGTCCGCGGGCCCGTCGAGTTCCCGGAGATTCATGTGGTCTGGGTCACACGCCTGTTCGTACGCCAGGGAGCCGCCTCGCACCCCGGAGTTCCGCTTGGCATGCTGGCGCGATGGCATCATCCAGTGACCTCACGCCCCTCAGCGACCGAGTGGAGGAACTCCTCTCCCGTACGGGCCCGTTGCCGATCGTCTCCGCCGGTGACCCCGTGCTGCGCGGTGCGGCCGAGCCGTTCGACGGCCAGCTCGATCCGGCGCTCCTGGCCCGCTTCGTCGCGGCCCTGCGCGACACCATGCACGCGGCGCCGGGAGTCGGGCTGGCCGCGCCCCAGGTGGGCATCCCGCTGCGGATCGCGGTGATCGAGGACCCGGCGCCCGTCCCGGACGAGATCCGCGAGGTACGCGGCCGGGTGCCGCTGCCCTTCCGGGTCCTGGTCAACCCGGTGTACGAGCCCGTGGGCACGGCGCGTGCCGCGTTCTTCGAGGGCTGTCTGAGTGTGCCGGGCTGGCAGGCGGTGGTGGCGAGGCCCGCCGAGGTGCGGCTCTTGGCGCGGGACGAGCACGGCGGGCCGGTGGACGAGGTGTTCACGGGCTGGCCGGCCCGGATCGTCCAGCACGAGACCGACCACCTGGACGGCACGCTCTACCTCGACCGGGCCGAACTGCGCTCGCTGTCCTCGAACGAGGCGATGGTGCGGTGGTGGGCGCAGCCGACTCCGTCGGAGGCGGCGAAGGGCCTGGGCTTCGAGCTGTAGCGCGCCCTTCCGCACGGTCGGGCCCGGCTGCCTCTGCGCCGGGCCCGAACCCTTCCCTGCCGGGCCCGGTCACTTGCCCGCCGGGCCGGGCCACTCCCCGGCCCCGCCGGGCTACTTGCTGTCGCGGTACGCCTCCAGCAGCCTCAGCCACACCTCGCTGACCGTCGGGTAGGACGGGACCGCGTGCCACAGCCGGTTCACCGGGACCTCTCCGACGACCGCGATCGTGGCGGAGTGGATCAGTTCGCCGACGCCGGGGCCGACGAAGGTGACGCCGCGCAGGGTCTCGGTGTCCAGGTCGACGATCATGCGTGCCCGGCCGCGGTAGCCGTCGGCGTACAGGCCGGCGCCGGCGACCGTGGCGAGGTCGACGTCGACCGCCCTGACGCGGTGGCCGGCCTGTTCGGCCTCGGCGAGGGAGAGGCCCACGGAGCCGGCCTCCGGGTCGGTGAAGACGACCTGGGGAACGGCGGCGTTGTCGGCGGTCGCGGAGTGCGCGCCCCAGGGGTCGGTCTCAAGGAGCGGCACACCGGCGGCACGGGCGGCGATGGCCGCGCCCGCGATCCGGGCCTGGTACTTGCCCTGGTGGGTGAGCAGGGCACGGTGGTTGACGTCGCCGACCCCGTACAGCCAGTCGGTGCCCGTGACGCGGAGGCTGTCGTCGACCTCCAGCCAGGAACCGGGCGTGAGGCCGACCGTCTCCAGGCCGACGTCGTCGGTGCGCGGGGCGCGTCCGGTGGCGAAGAGGATCTCGTCGGCCTCGATGCGGTCGCCCGTGGAGGTGGTGACGACGACCGTGCCACCCTCCCGGGTCACCGACTCGACCGAGGCGCCGGTGCGCACGTCCGCGCCCGCCTCGGTGAGCGCCTCGGCGACCAGTTCGCCCGCGAAGGGCTCCATGCGGGGCAGCAGGCCCTTGCCGCGGACGAGGATCGTGACCTGGGAGCCGAGGGCCTGCCAGGCGGTGGCCATCTCGACGCCGACGACCCCGCCGCCGACGACGACGAGGCGGCCCGGGACGGCCTGGGCGCTGGTGGCCTCACGGCTGGTCCAGGGCTTGACCTCGTCGATGCCCGGCAGGTCGGGCAGGACGGCCCGGGTGCCGGTGTTGACCGCCACGGCGTGCCGGGCGGTCAGCACGTGCCGTTCCCCGTCGGGGCCCTCGACGGTGACCCGGCGTGGTCCGTCGAGCCTGCCGTGTCCTCGGTAGAGGTCGACTCCGACACCCTCGAGCCACTGGACCTGGCCGTCGTCCGTCCAGTCCGAGGTGTAGTAGTTGCGGTGGGCGAGGACCTCCGCCGCGTCGAGGGGGCCCTGCACCGCCTGGCGCAGCCCTGGCACCTTGCGGGCGTCCGCGCGGGCGATCGCCGGGCGCAGCAGGACCTTGCTGGGCATGCAGGCCCAGTACGAGCACTCGCCGCCGACCAGTTCGCTCTCCACGATCGCGGCGGAGAGGCCTGCCGCGCGGGCGCGGTCGGCGACGTTCTCCCCCACGGGCCCGGCCCCTAGCACCACGACGTCGTACACGTTGGTTTCCGTTTCCGTCATGGGGTCAGTCTGGTCGTTGGTGTGGGTCGTGGCCACACGGGTATGCGCGCGGAATACGGCGCCGGTCGGTGCCGTTGTGCACAACGGCCACGCACCGACCCCGAGAAGAGGGAATCAACACCATGAGCAGCACCGTGGAGCTCACCAAGGAGAACTTCGACCAGACGGTCACGGACAACGAATTCGTCCTGATCGACTTCTGGGCGTCCTGGTGCGGCCCGTGCCGGCAGTTCGCCCCGGTCTACGAGAAGGCGGCGGAGGCCAATTCCGACCTGGTGTTCGCCAAGGTGGACACGGAGGCGCAGCCGGAGCTGGCCGCGGCCTTCGAGATCCAGTCGATCCCGACGCTGATGATCATCCGCGACCAGGTCGCGATCTTCTCCCAGCCGGGTGCGCTGCCGGAGGCCGCCCTGGAGGACGTCATCGGCCAGGCCCGCAAGCTGGACATGGACGAGGTCCGCAAGTCGGTGGCGGAGCAGCAGGCGAAGCAGGCCGAGTAGCGGGGCGTGGACGGCGCCCCGAAGGGGGCGCGGGGAACTGCGCGAGCAGCCCCCACACGGCCGCGGACGAACATCCTGCCGGACGGTTCCGGCGGTCGGCGGCAGCCCGCAGTGCGCTGCCGCAGCGCCCTGGCGGCCGGGGCAGCAGGCTTCAGGGCGCTGCCCCCGGCCGGCCGGTCGGGGAGCCGTCAGCTCGACTCCCGGTGGACGACCTCCGCACCCAGCACCACGCGGGCCTCCGGCTCCGCCGAAGGCTCCCGTACCGCACGGTCGACCAGCTCGGCCAGTTCCTCCCCGGACGGCAGCTCGATGTGGACCGTGCTCAGCCGCGGCCGCAGCAGCCGTCCGAGCATCAGATCGTCGGCGCCGACGACGGCCGTCTCGTCCGGGATGCCGACCCCCTCGTCCTGCAGCGCTCGCATCAGCAGCATCGCGAACTCGTCGTTGTACGCGAAGACGGCGTCCAGGCCGAGCGATCTCCAGCGCCCCGCGAGATCGGCCGCGGCCTTCTCGTCGTAGGCGAGCGGCACCTCGGTCACCGTGGCGTCCGTGCCGGTCAGGGCCTGCCGTACGCCTTCGAGCCGGGGCCTGGAGAAGATCTCCAGACCGGGATCCTCGGGCACCAGCACCCCGACGCGCCGGTAGCGCCGGGCCAGCAGGTGCGCGCCGACGCTGCGGCCGACCTCCTGGTGGTCCATGAGGAGGGCGTGTGCGCCCTCGATGCGTTCGGGGCCGAGGGTGACCACGGCCCGGGCGCCGGAGCGCTTGAGCACGGACACGCCCCGCGGTCCGAGGCCTCCGCCGGGCGCCAGTACGGCGACCGGCCGCAGCTCGGCCCAGGCGCGGGCCGCCTCGTCGCCCCGCAGGCCCAGTCCCCCGTACTGCACGACGGTGTATTCGAGGCGGCTGAGCGCCCATTGGAGTTCGTTGAAGAACTGGCTGTAGAGCGGGCCCACGGGGACGTCCGGCGCGGGCATCAGGACCATGCGGCTGTGCCCGGCGCGCAGACTGCGGGCCGCGGCGTGCGGCACGTACCCGAGTTCCTCGGCCGCCTGGTGGACACGGCGGCGGGTGGGCTCGCTGATCCGTACGGCGCTGGTGTTGTTGAGGACGTAGGAGACGGTCGCGCGTGACACACCCGCCAGACGGGCCACATCGGCACTCGTCGGCACGGAGCGCTGCGCGGGCGGCGGAGGGGCGGATGTTTTCGGTATCTGCACCATGAGGTACGGCATCCTTGCAGAAGCCCCGCGCGGGCCCGGGGCCGGGGCGCCCCAAGTCGCTTCCCCGCCAAGGCAGTTCCGTTCGGATCAGGTGGGCGACTGCGCGCGGGGCAAGCCGGTGCCTCGGTACGGGTCAGGCCGGCGACTCCGTGCGCGTCACGCGTGCGACCAGGTCGGTCCAGCCCGCTTCCAGCCGCTCCAGCGGCATCCCGCACTCCTTGGTCAGGTGGTGGATCAGCGCGGGGTCGAGGTATCCCATCAGCGTCTGGGCGAGGAGGGCGCAGTCGGCGTCCGGCGCCGCCTGGCGCAGCAGCAGGGTGACGTGGCCGGTCAGGAAACGCTGGGGCGGGAACGAGAAGCGGCGGGCCGGTTCCGGCTGGGCGGCCAGCTGCAGATCCAGCTGCTCGACCGACTGACGCAGCACGGCGCATCCGAACGCTCTCAGCCGCTCGACCGGCGGCGCGCCGGGGCCCAGCGGCGGGGGTCCGCTGAGGAAGGCGGCCTGGAGCTGCTTGGCGGAGTGGTCGAGGAGCGCCATGAGCAGACCGGTGCGGTCGCCGAAGCGGCGGAAGACGGTTCCTTTGCCGACCTCGGCGGCCACGGCCACCGCCTCCATCGTGACGCCGGCCGCGCCGTGCTCCGCGACCAGGCGGGTGGCCGCCTCCAGCAGCCGGGCCCGGTTGCGGGCCGCGTCCGCACGCAGGCACGGCTCGTCCTCACCGGTGGTGAGTTCCAGGAGAACGGGCTCGCCGGTCGGCACCTGGGGCTTGGGAAAGGGCGGCAGGGAGGCGGACATGAAGACAGCGTAACGCCGGGGGAAGAAAACTGGACCGTGGTCCGTTTGGCTGGTAGAACTTTAAACGGACCCCGGTCCGGATCGTAACGGCAATGTTTCATCCTCCTTGGAGCCCCCCATGACTGTTCGTATCCTCGCGCTCGTCGGCAGCCTTCGCGCCGGCTCGCACAACCGCCAGCTCGCCGAGGCCGCCGTCAAGCTCGCGCCCGAGGGCGCGGAGGTCGACCTGTTCGAGGGCCTGGCCGACATCCCCTTCTACAACGAGGACATCGACATCGAGGGCGACGTCCCGGCCGCCGCCGCACGGCTGCGCGAGGCCGCGGGCAGCGCCGACGCCATCCTGCTGTTCTCGCCCGAGTACAACGGCACCATCCCGGCCGTCCTGAAGAACGCCATCGACTGGCTGTCCCGCCCGTTCGGCGCGAGCGGCCTCAAGGACAAGCCCCTCGCCGTGGTCGGTACCGCCTACGGCCAGTTCGGCGGCGTCTGGGCGCAGGACGAGGCCCGCAAGGCCGCCGGCATCGCCGGTGCCAAGGTTCTCGAGGACATCAAGCTCTCCATCGCCGGCTCGGTCGTCCGCTTCGCCGAGACGCACCCCTCCGACGACGCCGAGGTCGCCGCACAGCTGACCGAGGTCATCAGCCGGATCCACGGCGAGGCCACCGCGCCCGTCGCCGCCTGACCCTCACACCTGTACGTTCCCTGCTGACGCGCGGCCCTCGCCGCGCGTCACAGCCGTATGCGGTACCGGTGCAGTACGCGGCCCTCGTGCCGTACACGGTGCTCGTGCCGTACGCGGCGCCGGTGCGCCTCAGTCAAGTCCGGCCAGCCGCTCGACCACCGGGGCTACCCCGCGCTCGATCCACTCGGCGGGCTCGTCGACGCGCGGGCCCAGGATCACGGTCTCGACGCCCAGCTTCGCGTAGTCCGCCATCTCCCGTGTGAAGGCGTCCAGTTCGGCCCCGCTCCTGGGGTCGCCCGAGTGGACCATCGTCTTGCGCACCTCGGCGTAGTCACGGCCGACGGCGTCGCAGTGCCCACGCAGGACGTCCAGCTTGTGCCCGACCTCCTCGGGGGTCGAGGCGAACAGGTTGCAGGCGTCCGCGTACCGGGCGACCAGCCGCAGCGTCTTCTTCTCGCCGCCGCCACCGACCATGATCTCCGGACGCGGGGTGCTCACCGGAGCCGGTACGCAGAGGGTCTCGGCGAGCCGGTAGTGCTTGCCCTCGAAGGGGCCGTTCGTCTGCGGGTCCCACATCCGCAGACAGATCCGCAGCGTCTCCTCCAGCCGTTCGAAACGCTCCGCGAGCGCCGGGAACGGCACGCCCAGACCCTCGTGCTCGCGGTCGTACCAGGCCGCCCCGATCCCCAGCGTGGCCCGCCCGCCCGACAGGACGTCGAGCGTGGTGGCGATCTTGGCGAGAAGGCCGGGGTGGCGGTAGGTCACCCCGGTCACGAGCGTCCCGAGCTGCACGGTGGAGGTGTGGGCGGCGAGGAAACCGAGGGTCGTGTACGACTCCAGCATGGCGTCCTCGGCACCGCCGTTGAACTCCATCTGGAAGTAGTGGTCCATGACCGACATCCAGCTCACCCCCGCGGCCTCGGCGGCGGCGCCCGCCGCGGCCAGTTCCGGGCCGAGCGCGCTCGCGCCGCGGGGATGGTTGAACCGGTTGATGTGCACGCCGACCCGCATGTGCTTCTCCGTCGCCCTCGGACCACCGCCGGACGGTCGCCGACTCCCGTGACGGTAGAACTTGAAGAGCACTCCAAGGCAAGGGCGGACCGCCGGGAAGGGCCCGGCGCATGAGCGAACGGCCGTCCCCGCCAACGAAGCCGGACGCCCCGTACCGCATACGCCATCCGGAGGTTACCGTTCGGTAGACATCGTGCTCCCGGAGGTGGCAGCCCCCCATGACGCCCAACCGTGTACGGAAGCCCGTATGACGTCCGCCCGTCCCGCGGGGCTCGCGGAGCGCGCCCGCGCCCTGGCCGAGGGCTCGGTGTCCGCGCGGACGCTCGTCGAGGAGGCCCTCGCCGGGATCGCGGCGACCCAGGGCACCCTGAACGCCTTCCGGCTGGTGCGCGCCGAGGCCGCGCTCGCGGAGGCCGACGCCGCCGACAGGGAACGGGCGGCGGGCGGCCACCGGCCACTGCTCGGGGTGCCGGTGGCGGTCAAGGACGACATGGACGTGGCGGGCGAGCCGACGGCCTTCGGCTGTCGCGGCGCGTTCCCACCGGTCGCCGAGGACGGCGAGGCGGTACGCCGGCTGCGGGCGGCCGGGGCCGTGATCGTCGGCAAGACCAACACCTGCGAGCTGGGACAGTGGCCCTTCACCGAGGGCCCGGCCTTCGGCGACACCCGCAACCCGTGGCACACCGGCCACACCCCGGGCGGCTCGTCCGGCGGTTCGGCCGCCGCCGTCGCGGCGGGTCTCGTTCCCGCCGCGCTGGGCTCGGACGGGGCGGGCTCGGTACGCATCCCCGCGTCCTGGACCCATCTGATCGGCATCAAACCGCAGCGCGGCCGGATCTCGACCTGGCCGCGCCCGGAGTCCTTCCACGGCATCACGGTCAACGGCACGCTGGCCCGTACGGTCGAGGACGCGGCGCTGCTCCTGGACGCGGCGAGCGGCAGCCACGCACGCGACCTGCACCGCCCGCCCGCTCTCCGCACGGCCGACGCGGTGGGCCGGGACCCGGGGCGGCTGCGGATCGCGCTGTCGCTGAAGCCCCCGTTCACGGCGGTGCCCGCACGCCTGCGCCCCGACGTACGGGCCCGGGTCGTCGCCCTCGCGGAACGGCTGGCCGCGCTCGGCCACGAGGTCGAGGAGGCCGACCCGGCGTACGGGCAGATCGGTCTCGCGTTCCTTCCGCGCGCCACCGCCGGGATCGCCGAGCGCGTACGAGGCGTGCCCGACCCCGCCCTCCTCGACCGGCGCACCCGTGAGGCGGCCCGGCTCGGGCGGCTGCTCGGCGGGGCCCCGCTGCGGGCCGCCCGGCGCGCCGAGGCACGGCTGCACCGGCGGATCGGGGCGCTCTTCACGACGTACGACGTGGTCCTGGCGCCGACGACGGCCGCTCCTGCGCCGCGGATCGGCGCGCTGCACGAGCTGAGCGGGTTCGGCACGGACCGGGCCATGATCGCCGCGTGTCCGTACGCCTGGCCGTGGAACGTGCTGGGCTGGCCCGGGGTGAACGTCCCGGCGGGCTTCGTCGACGGCTCCCTGCCCGTCGGCGCCCAGCTCCTCGGCCCCGCGCACAGCGAGCCGCTCCTCGTCTCGCTCGCCGCGCAACTGGAGGCGGACCAGCGGTGGTTCGAGCGGTGGCCGGGCCACGCGACAGGTCACGAACCGGGCGGCGGTGCGACGGAGTACGGTCCGCACACCGGTTCATGGTCCGCGGGCCCGTAGGCTTGGTGTCATGGACGACGCGTCGATGGTGGGGCTCATGGGGCGGGTCACCGGAACGGTGGGGCCCGGGCTCGTCGGCGAGGTGATCGTCCGGGTGCGGGGCGGCGCCGAGCACTTCCTCGCGTACGCCGCCTCCTCGAAGGACCGCATCGAGTCCGGCACGGTCGTCATGGTGGTGGAGTACCTGCCGCCGCGCACGGTGTACGTGTCGCCCGCGTACGACAGTTGAAGCCGGTGCGGGCGCTTTGACCATGCGAGCGTGTAGTACGTATCAAGGATGTCCCAAGGACGCGTCGGGCTCTGTACCCGCGGGTCCGCGCGGGCGCACACTCCCTTCGTTCGGTGCCGAAAGGGCACCATGCAACAGGGGGCGAATGCCGATGATCGTCGGCGTCGTAGCGGGGGCAGTGGTCCTCGCGCTCGTTTTCATCGTCGTGGTCTTCAAGCTCATGTGGCGGGTCGCGGAGCCCAACGAAGCTCTGATCATCTCCGGTTCGAAGCACCGGATGGAGGGCCTCGAGGAGGGCATGGGCTTCCGTATCGTCACCGGGCGCGGCACGCTCGTGATGCCGGGCGTCCAGGCGGTGCGCAAACTCTCGCTCGACCTCAACGAGACCGAACTGTCCGTGGACTGCGTGACCCACCAGGGCATACCGCTCAAGGTGCGGGGCGTGGTCATCTTCAAGGTGGGCGACGACTTCGTGTCGATCGCCAACGCGGGGCGCCGCTTCCTCGACCAGCAGAAGCTGATGTCGGAGCGGGTGCACAACGTGTTCGCCGGTCATCTGCGGTCCATCGTCGGCGGGTTGACCGTCGAGGACATGATCCGCGACCGGGAGAAGCTGACCGGGCAGACCCGTGCCGCGTGCGGTACGGAGATGGAGAAGCTGGGGCTGATCGTCGACTCGCTGCAGATCCACGAGATCGAGGATCCGACGGGCTACATCAAGAACCTGGCCATGCCGCACGCGGCGGCCGTGCAGCGGGACGCCCGGATCGCGCAGGCCGAGGCCAACCGGCTGGCCACCGAGGCCGAACAGCAGGCCTCCGCGCGGATGGCGGAGGCGACCAGGGACAGCGAGATCCTGCAGGCCGGCTACCAGGCGGAGCGCGACAACGCCGCGGCCAAGTCGCGGCAGGCCGGGCCGCTCGCCGACGCGGGGGCCCGCCAGGAGGTCGTGGTCCAGGAGACGCGCGTAGCCGAACTGGAGGCGCACCGGCGCGAGCAGCAGCTCCAGGCGGACGTCCGCAAGCCCGCGGACGCGAAGGCGTACGAGAAGCGCACGCTGGCCGAGGCGGAGCGCGATGTGCGGATCTCCGCGGCGCAGGCCAAGGCGAAGGAGACGGAACTGGCCGCCGCGGCGGAGGCGACCCGGGTCAAGACGGCCGCGGGGGCGGAGGCCGAGGCCACGAAGGCGCGTGGGTCCGCGGTCGCGACGGCCACCCGGGCGACGGGTGAGGCGGAGGCCGCCGCCGCGCAGGCCAAGGGGCTGGCGATCGCCGAGTCCACGCGGGCGAAGGGGCTCGCGGAGGCGGAGGCGATCGCGGCGCGGGCCGCCGCCCTGGCCGAGAACCAGGAGGCCGTCGTCGCGCAGCAACTCGCCGAGAACTGGCCGGAGATCGTCAAGGCCGGTGCGGGGGCGTTCGGGAACGTCGAGCACATGGTGCTGCTGAACGGGGCCGAGGGGATGTCGGACATGTTCGCCAAGGCGCTGACCATGGGTGGGACGGGGCTCGGGCTTGCCCGGCAGTTGCTCGCGTCCATGAACACGAACGGGCATGCGGGCAAGGAGGGTTCTCCTGTGAACGGGTTCACGTCTCCGGGGGCTTCACCGGGTTCGCAGAAGGTGGCGGTGGACGGGGAGTCGTAGCGGCGCCGTCGGGGTGGGTGATCGTGGACGGGTGCGGGTCCGTCGTGGCTGGTCGCGCAGTTCCCCGCGCCCCTAAAAAACGGCCGTTACCCGCGGCCCCGGCGGAAAAGAGGCGCGGATTGGGGAGTCGTAGCGGCGCCGTCGGGGTGAGTGATCGTGGGCGAGTGCGGGTCCGTCGTGGCCGGTCGCGCCGTTCCCCGCGCCCCTGGAAGCGGCGGTTGGCCCGTGCCCCTGGCTGGAAAGGGGCGTGGCAATCGCCGCTGGGGGCGCGGGTTAACGTGTCCGCTGTGACTGCTTCTGCCGAGCAAGATGTTCCTGGGCGATTCGGGCCCTCCGCCACCGTCGAGGCCGATCCGCGGCGGGTCGGGGTCGTGCGGACCGAGTACTCCCCCGCGCACGACGGCGACCCGGACCCGGGCGAGATCGTGTGGACCTGGGTGCCCTACGAGGAGAACGACGGGCGGGGCAAGGACCGGCCCGTGCTGGTGGTCGCCCGCGAGGGTGCCGACACGTTCCTCGCCGTGCAGTTGTCGAGCAAGGGGCACGACGGCGACCGCGAGTGGGTGCCGATCGGCAGCGGGCCCTGGGACCGGTCCGGGCGCGACTCGTGGGTGGACGTGGACCGGGTGCTGCGGCTGCACGAGAAGGGGATGCGCCGGGAGGCGTGCGCGCTGGACCGGATGCGGTTCAACCTGGTGGTGCACCGGCTGCGGGAGCGCTACGGCTGGCGCTGAACGGGCCTGAACGCCTGCTCGAAGGCCGTCCTGACCACCGCTCCCCTCGTCCGGTCCAGGACGCCGAAGACGACGTGTTCGAAGGCGCGGGAGAAGCGTCCGCCGTCCCCGAGGAGCGTGGCGAAGGTGCTCGCGACCTGCGCCGGGTCGTTCTGGAACACTCCGCAGCCCCAGGCGCCCAGCACCAGCCGGCGGTAGCCGTGCGCCTCGGCCGTCTCCAGGACGCGCTCGGCGCGGGAGGCCAGGGCGCGTGGCAGCTCGGGCACGCGCTCCGGCATGGTGCGCTTGATCACTCCGGCGTTGGGTGCGGCGGCCGTGAGGAATCCGGCGGTGTACGGCTCGTCGAGGAGCGTTCCCCGGTCGTCGCGGAAGACCGGGACGGCCGGTGAGTGGATCACCCGATCGGTGTAGAAGGTGTCGCGGTGTGTCCGGTGGTGGTCGTAGAACGCACGCACCCCCACCACGCACGTGTAGAGCGCGGAGGCCCGGCACAGGGCCTCCTCCTGGGCCTGCGCGCCGTTCAGATAGCCCCCGCCCGGATTGCGGGCCGAGGAGAAGTTCAACACCGCGACCGGGCCGGTCAGCCGGCGGGCCGCTTCCAGGCTGCTCTCGCCCGTGACCTCGAAGAACGTGTCCGCGGAGGACGCAATCGCAGAGTGCGTACCGGCTGAGGGCGTGTTCGCGGGGTCCGGCACGAGGCCCACCGCCCCCACGGGCTCCGGGCCGTACATCCGGGTGCCTTCCCGTGCGGCGGCCACCGCCGCGGCGATCGACACCTCGCGCCCGTCGGACGCGCGGTACGAACCCGCCGCGACGATCTCCTCCGTCTGCCGTGCGATCGCGCGCAGCCGTGCGCTCATGGCGCCACCCCTGTAGGCGCCGTGCTCGCGCCCCGCGCGATCTCCCCCGGTCCCTCTGCCGCATCCCCCGTCGTGCTCATGAACGCATGGTGAGCGATCCTGGTCTGGAGTCGCAACAGAGTTTCACGCACCCAAAAGCGGCGATACGCACCCTTGTGCGAACCGGCTCAAGGGTCTTGGGTGGGACGAGCGTCTGTCGGGCCGGCCCATCCGAAGCCGGACCCGACGGCATGGATGGAATCTCAGGAGGATCCCGACATGTCCGATTCGGTGAGTGACTGTACGGAGCCACGCCGCTCCGCCGTCACCGAGGCCGAAGTGGAGGCACTGGTCCGAGGCATATGCTTCAAGACCGGACCGCCTCGCTTCCTCGGTGTGGAACTCGAATGGCTCGTCCACGAGCCGCGCTCCCCGCGGCTCCCCGTACCACCTGAACGTCGCGAAGCGGCCTACGCCGCAGTGCGGGCCCTGCCCCTGAGTTCGGCGGTCACCGTCGAACCGGGCGGACAGCTGGAGCTCAGCTCCGCACCCGCCGCCTCCCTGATGGAGTGCATCGCCTCCGTCTCCGCCGACCTCGACGCCGTACGCGGTGTACTGCGTGAGGCGGGTCTCGCCCTCTGCGGACTGGGCCAGGACCCCTGGAACGAACCCACCCGGTTCCTCCATGAGCCGCGTTACGACGCCATGGAGACCTGTCTCGACCGCGCGGGCCCCGAGGGCCGCGCCATGATGTGCTCCTCCGCCTCCGTCCAGGTCTGCCTGGACGCCGGGTACGAGGAGCCGGGACCGCTCGGTCTCGGGCGGCGCTGGTGGCTGGCCCATCAGCTGGGCGCGGTGCTGGTGGGCGCCTTCGCCAATTCCCCGATGGCCCGGGGCCGGCCCACCGGCTGGCGCTCCACCCGGCAGTCCCTGTGGGCCGCGATGGATCCGGGCCGCACCAGCGCCCCGCCCCTCGACGGCGACCCGCGGGCCGCCTGGGCACGGCACGTCCTGGACGCGCCGGTGATGTGCGTCCGCGCGCCCAGCGGCCCCTGGGACGTACCGGAGGGGCTGAGTTTCCGGGAGTGGACCCGGTCCGGCGCTCCGCCCGGCCGGGAGGACCTCGACTACCACCAGACGACCCTGTTCCCGCCGGTCCGGCCGCGCGGGCATCTGGAGCTGCGCATGATCGACGCGCAGCCGGGCGACGACGGCTGGATCGTGCCGCTGGCCGTGACGACGGCGCTGTTCGACGACCCGGAGGCCGCCGAGACGGCCTACCGGACGGTGAAACCCCTCGCCGAACGGGCCGGCGCGCTGCCCGCTCCGCTCAACCCGCTGTGGACGACCGCCGCCCGCTCGGGCCTGGCCGACCCGGAGCTGCGGGAGGCGGCCGTGACCTGTTTCGCGGCGGCTGCCGACGCGCTGCCCAGGATCGGCGCGAGCACCGAGGTGCAGCGGGCGGTCGCGGAGTTCGCCGACCGCTTCGTCGCCCGGGGCCGCTGTCCCGCCGACGACCTGCTGGACCGTGCCGCCGACTCCGGTCATCCGGACCACGGCACGCTCCTCGGCGCCGGACAGGGCGCGGGGCACAGCACGGGCCGCGGCTCGGAGGACGGCACGGGCCACAGCACAGAACACGGCACAGAACACCTGCTCAGCGGGAAGGACTTCCGCCCATGACCGACCCCGGTACCGGCACCACGTTCGACGCCCCGGAGGCGCTCAGGAAACGTGCGCTGGCGGCGCTGCTCACGGCCCGCGAGCGCACGGCACTGCTGACCTCCTGCGTCGAGGACCCCGAACTGACCGCGCAGCACTCGCCGTTGATGTCCCCTCTGGTGTGGGACCTCGCGCACATCGGCAACCAGGAAGAGCTGTGGCTGCTGCGGACGGTCGCCGGCCGTGACGCGCTGCGGCCCGACATCGACGGCCTGTACGACGCGTTCGAGCACCCGCGCGCCGAGCGGCCCTCGCTTCCGCTGCTGCCGCCCGCGGAGGCCCGCACCTACGCGGCCGAGGTGCGCGGGCGGGCACTCGACATCCTGGAGAGCACCGCGTTCGAGGGCACCGGCGCCCGGCTGACCGAAGCCGGGTTCGCCTTCGGCATGATCGCCCAGCACGAACAGCAGCACGACGAGACCATGCTGATCACCCATCAGCTCCGCCGGGGCCCGGTGGCCCTGACGGCTCCGGACCCGATGCCCGTACCCGCGTTCGGCGGACCGGCCGAAGTGCTGGTCCCGGGCGGCCCGTTCACGATGGGCACGTCCACCGAGCCGTGGGCGCTGGACAACGAACGGCCGGCGCACGCGCGTCTGGTGCCGCCGTTCTTCATCGACACCACCCCGGTGACGAACGAGGCGTACCAGGCGTTCATCGCCGACGGCGGCTACACCGACCGCCGGTGGTGGGCGCCGGAGGGCTGGGCCCACATCCGGGAACACTCCATCGGGGCGCCGCTGTTCTGGCGCCGCGACGGCGGGCAGTGGCTGCGGCGGCGCTTCGGCGCCACCGAGGTCGTACCGCCCGACGAGCCCGTCCTGCACGTCAGCTGGTACGAGGCCGACGCGTACGCGCGCTGGGCGGGGCGGCGCCTGCCCAGCGAGGCCGAATGGGAGAAGGCGGCGCGGCACGACCCGGAGACGGGCCGCTCGACGCGCTATCCGTGGGGCGACGCCGACCCCACGCCCGAGCACGCCAACCTCGGCCAGCGCCATCTGCGCCCGGCCCCGGCCGGCAGCTATCCGGAGGGCCAGTCACCGCTGGGCGTACGGCAGTTGATCGGTGACGTGTGGGAGTGGACGTCCAGCGAGCTGCTCCCCTACCCGGGCTTCCACGCCTTCCCGTACAAGGAGTACTCGGAGGTGTTCTTCGGGTCGGACCACAAGGTGCTGCGCGGCGGCTCGTTCGCCGTGGACGCGGTGGCCTGCCGCGGGACGTTCCGCAACTGGGACTATCCGGTCCGGCGGCAGATCTTCTCCGGGTTCCGTACCGCCCGGGACGCCGCCCCGGACAGCGTCTGATGTGCCGTCATCTGGCATACCTGGGGCCCGAGGAGCCGCTGGGGCGGCTCCTCGTGGACCCGGCCCACAGCCTGTACCGCCAGTCGTGGGCGCCCCGTCGCCAGCGGCACGGGACCGTCAACGCCGACGGTTTCGGCGTCGGCTGGTACGCCGAGGGCGACCCGGTGCCCGGGCGCTACCGGCGTACCGGGCCGATCTGGGGCGACCGGTCCTTCGCCGACCTCGCGCGGGTGGTGCGCTCGGGCGCACTGCTCGCCGCGGTGCGGGACGCGACCCTGGCGGGGGCGGACGGGGAGGCCGCGGCGGCGCCGTTCGCCGCGGGCACCTGGCTGTTCAGCCACAACGGCGCGATCGCGGGCTGGCCGCGTTCGCTGGCGCCGCTGGCCGGGACGCTGCCCGCCGCGGACCTGCTGTCGATGGAGGCGCGCTGCGACTCGGCGCTCGTCTGGGCGCTGGTCCTGAACCGGCTGCGCGGCGGTGACGAGGAGGGACAGGCCCTCGCCGACACGGTTCTCGACGTGGCGGCGGCGGCCCCCGGCTCCCGCCTCAACCTGCTGCTCACCAACGGCGAGGTGATCGCCGCCACCGCGTGGGGCGACACGCTCTGGTATCTGACCGAGCCCGGCCGGCGCACCGTCGTCGCGTCCGAGCCGTACGACGACGATCCGCACTGGCAGGAGGTGCCGGACCGCACGCTGCTCGCCGCGAGCCGCACGGACGTCCTGCTCACCCCGCTGAAGGACATCGACGCACCCGTGGCACCCGTGGCATCCATGGCGAACGCCTCCGCCCCGGGCCCTTCCGTCCCGGGCGCTCCCGCATCGAGCACGTCCGTACCGAGCGCATCCGTTCCGAGCAAGGAGCCCCGTACGTGAGTCCGTTCCTGGTCACCCGCACGCTGCCCGAGGACGCCACGGACGCCGCCCTGCGGGCCGACGTCCTGCACGGCCTGACCCGCACCGCGAAGACGCTCCCGCCCAAGTGGTTCTACGACGCGCTCGGCAGCGAGCTCTTCGAGAAGATCACCGCGCTGCCCGAGTACTACCCGACCCGTGCCGAGCGCGAGATCCTCGTCGCCCGGGCGCCGGAGATCGCCGCGGCGACCGGCGCGCGCACGCTCGTCGAGCTGGGCTCGGGCTCGTCCGAGAAGACGAAGCACCTGCTCGACGCACTGCCCGCACTGCACACCTATGTGCCGGTGGACGTGAGCGAGAGCGCGCTCAGGCAGGCCGGTGAGGCGCTGGCCGTCGAGCGGCCCTCGCTCGACGTGCACGCGCTGATCGCCGACTTCACCGGTGGTCTCACGCTGCCCGACACGCCCGGCCCGCGGCTCGTCGTGTTCCTGGGCGGCACGCTCGGCAATCTGCTGCCCGCCGAACGCGCCTCGTTCCTGGCGTCGGTACGTTCCCTGCTGTCGCCCGGCGACGCCCTGCTCCTCGGCACCGACCTGGTGAAGGACGAGTCGGTGCTCGTCGCGGCCTACGACGACGCGGCGGGCGTGACGGCCGCGTTCAACAAGAACGTGCTGAGCGTCGTCAACCGCGAGCTCGGCGCGGACTTCGACCCCGACGGGTTCAGCCATGTCGCCCGCTGGAACGCCGAGGAGGAGTGGATCGAGATGCGGCTGCGGGCCCTGTCGGCCGTGACCGTGAAGATCCCGGCGCTCGACATCGCCGTGGAGTTCGCCGAGGGCGAGGAGATGCGCACCGAGGTGTCGGCGAAGTTCCGCGAGGCGGGCGTACGCGGGGAACTGGCCGCGACCGGACTCGAACTCACCCACTGGTGGACGGACGCCGAGGGGAGGTTCGCGCTGTCGCTGAGCACGGCCCGGTGAACCGCACCGGACCGGAGCCCGCCGGAATCCGTGTCCCCCGGGCCCACATCTCGCGGTCCCCCGCCTCGTGGGGCACCGTGGAACGACACGTGGCACACGGGCCACGGCGGAGAGGAGCACCCGCATGTCCGACCACACCTACCGGGTCACCGAGATCGTCGGAACCTCGCACGAGGGCATCGACCAGGCGATCCGCAACGGCGTCTCCCGGGCCTCGCAGACCCTGCGCAACCTCGACTGGTTCGAGGTCACACAGGTGCGCGGGCAGATCGAGAACGGTCAGGTCAAGCACTACCAGGTCGGCCTGAAGGTCGGTTTCCGCCTGGAGGACTCGGCCTGACGGCCGCGCGTGTCCGACGAGCACGAGTACAGGCACGAGTGCCGGCACATGACGTGCACCGGGTGAGGCGCACCGGGTGACGTGCACCGGCCCCTCCCCGCACGTTCGGGAGGGGCC